>NZ_JAGPYA010000028.1:0-91391 GCF_018070245.1 Micromonospora sp. M61
CAGCGGCGCCGGAAGGACTCGCGGACCGACCCGCCGACCACCGTGCACCACGTGCTCGTGCTGAGCTTGCCGTTGCGGGGCAGGCCGTGCAGCGCCTGGAGGTCCTGCACCGCGGCCCGGGTGGCGTGGTCGTAGGCCCCGGTGACGGTGACCGCGTACCCCTTGGTGGCGAGGATTTCCTGCACCGCCGTGACCGGCGCGCCGGTGGCGTGCTGGTCCAGCTCGGGGACCAGGGTCTCCCAGGTCGGCGTGGTGAGGGTGGCGTCCACGTCCACCGCGATGCCGTTGCGGGCCTGCCAGTCCTGCACGGCCGCCACTGTCGCGGCGTCGAACGTGCCGCTGACCGTCACCGCGTAGCCCCGGAACGCGAGCAGGTGCTGCACCACCCGGACCGAGGGGGAGTTGACGAACCGCCACAGGTCCGGCCAGCGGCGGGCCGGCACCTCGCCCAGCGTCGTGCCGAGGGCGGCGTGCACCCGCCGACGCAGCTCGGGGAACTGCCGGTAGAAGGCGGCGCCCGGGCACTCGGTGGTGCGGAAGTCCCAGTGGCCGAAGATGTCATGGGCGTGCAGCCCGTACTGCCGGCAGATCGAGACGCAGAGCTTGACCAGCGAGTCGGTCAGCGCCTTCGGCGGCGTCTCGGTGACGTAGGTGCCCTCGTTCTCGATGCCGATGGCCCGGCCGTTCTCACCCGGGCAGTGCGCCGAGATCATCTGGCGGTCGCCGGCTTCGAGGCGCTCCAGGCTGCCCCGGCGACCCTCCAGCACGTAGCCGCCGCGGCTCACCGTGAAGTGCTGGCCGGTGTCCGACCAGCCGTTGCCGTCCATGTGCAGGTCCTGGCACTCGTGGGCCAGTTTGACCGCCTGCTCGCGGGAGTAGTCGGTGACGTTCGGAAACGCCATGTGGTGCACGATGATCTTGTTGGTGGCGATGGCGCTGACCGACAGCGGGTCCTTCGGCGGACGGGCGGCCCACTCGTCGCAGCTGATGATCCAGTCCAGGTCGGCACCGGGGGCGGCGGCCTGCGCCGAGGTGGGGAAGGCCAGTTCGCTCCCGACGACGGCGACCGTGGCGGCGCCGAGACCGGCTCGCAGCAGTGTCCGGCGATCCACTTCGGAATGGTCGACGTGCATGACATCTCCTCCTGCGGCCGACGGCGGGGGGATGAAAAGTAGCTCCAGTGGCCGCACGCACTCCGGAGAATATTGCCAAGACTCGGTGCGCGCCAGAGGTCCGCGCCACCTCATGATCACTTGGGTTTCCGCGACTCGGGTCGGGGGTAGGTCGGGGCTGACCATCCCGGCTGCCGCATGAAGGAATGACCATATGAGTGACAACGTCAGCGACGCGGTGGGCGACGCCCTCCGATCGGTGATGCTCTTCCTGCCCAAGGCCGTCGCCTTCCTGGCGATCCTGGTGGCGGGATGGCTGATCGCCAAGGCCGTACTGAAGATCGTGGAAAAGGTCCTGGAACGGGTGGGCTTCGACCGCGCCGTCGAACGTGGCGGCATCCGCCGCGCGTTGAGTCGCTCCCGGTACGACGCCAGCGACATCGTCGCGAAGCTCGTCTACTACGGGTTGCTGCTGTTCACCCTGCAACTCGCCTTCGGCATCTGGGGGCCCAACCCGATCTCCGACCTGCTTGGCGCGGTGATCGCGTGGCTGCCGCGCGCGTTCGTCGCGATCGTCATCGTCGTGGTGGCCGCCGCGATCGCCAACGCGGTCAAGGACATCATCAGCGGCGCGCTCGGCGGCCTGTCGTACGGCCGGGTGCTGGCCACCATCGCCTCGGTGTTCATCCTCGGCCTCGGCGTCATCGCCGCGCTGAACCAGATCGGGGTGGCCACCGCGGTCACCACCCCTGTTCTGATCGCGGTGCTGGCCACGATCGGCGGCATCCTCGTCGTCGGGGTCGGCGGTGGCCTCATCCGTCCGATGCAGAATCGTTGGGAGGCGTGGCTGACCCGCGCCGAGCAGGAGTCGCAGCAGATCGCCGCGCACGCCCGCGCCTACCGCGAGGGGCGCCGCGACGCCGAGGCCGAGCTGGCCCGGGCGTCCGCCGCCCCCGCCGAGCCGGCCCGGCCGCCGTTCGTCGCCGACGACCCGGAGCGCACCCAGATGCTGACGCGACCGACCGACACGGAGGCCACCCAGGTGGTGCGTGCGCCCTCCGACCCGGAGGCCACCCAGGTGGTGACCCGCCCGGCCGACTCGGAGGCCACCCAGGTGGTCAGCCGGGGCGGCGACGCGGACACGACCCAGGTGGTCGGTCGGGGTGATGGCGACTCGGACACGACCCAGGTGGTGAGCACTGGCACCGGTGGTGCGGTGCCCGGTCCGCGTACCAGCGACGACAGCGAGACCACCACTGTCATCCCGCCGGTGGACCGGCGCTGACCAGCAGTTGTTGAAGCGGGGCGGGATCGATCGGATCCCGCCCCGCTTCGCGTTGTCCGGCACGCCGAAAGTGCTTTCCGGCGCGCCGGTGCGCGTCTAGCATCGCTGACATGACCTGGCGACATTGATCCAGCAGAGCAGGCCGATCCCGTGGGCCACCACCGGCACCGCACGTCCGGTGTCCGTCTCCACTCCCACGGGAAGGCCCCATGATTCACCTCGCCTCGCGCGTGCCCGACCCGGCGGTCCGTCGTCTGACGGCCACCCTTTACGGGTATGCGTTCCTCAGCGACCTCGTCCTGCTCTACCCGCTGTACGTGGTGTTCTTCGCCGACACCGGGTTGTCGGTGGGGCAGATCTCGTCGCTCTTCGTCATCTGGTCGGCCGCCGGCATCCTGTTCGAGGTGCCGTCCGGCGCGTGGGCCGACGTGGTGTCCCGTCGGCTGCTGTTGTGCCTTGCCCCGCTGGTGACCGCCGCCGGGTTCGCACTCTGGGTCCTGCTGCCGTCCTACCCCGCGTTCGCGGTCGGGTTCCTCCTCTGGGGTGCCGGCGGAGCGCTCGTCTCCGGTGCCCTGGAGGCGCTGGTCTGGACCGAGTTGGACAGGCTCGGCGCGGTCGGCCGGTACGCCCGGGTGCTCGGGCGCGCGCGGACGGCCGGTGTGCTGGGCGTGGTGGTCTCCGGAGTGCTCGCCGGCCCGGTGCTCGCCGTCGGCGGGTACCCGGCGGTCGGCGCGGCCAGCGTGCTGGCCTGTCTGCTCGCCACGATCGTCGCCGCCCGGTTCCCGGAGCACCGCCCACCAGCCGACGCGCCGGTCGACGCGCCCGTCCAAGCTGGCGTGCCCGTCCCGGCCAGCGGGCACCACCCGGCCGCTGCGGTACGGCCGGTGGCTGCGGCCATGCCCGGGGATCGCGAGCCGGACGGCTCCCCAGCGGACGACGAGGGCGACCTGGGTTGGTGGGACACACTGCGGGCCGGAGTGACGCAGGTCCGCACCCGCCCCCCGGTGCGGTCAGCCGTGCTGCTGGTCGCCGTGGTCGCCGCCGACTGGGGCGCCCTGGACGAGTACTCCCCGCTGCTGGCCCTGGACACCGGTGTGCGGGCGGAGGTCGTACCGCTGCTGCTCCTGCTGCTCTGGGCCGGGGTGACGGTCGGCGGGCTGCTCGCCGGAGTGGGGGAGCGGCTGGGCCGCCGGGGGCTACGCCGCTCTGCTGGGCGTGGTCGGTGTCGGGTTGGCCGGTGGCGCGTTGACCGGGCGACCGGCCGGCTTCGTGCTGCTCGCGCTGGGGTTCGGTGCCGCGCAGTTGGCCACCGTGCTGGCCGACGCGCGGCTCCAGGCCAGGATCACCGGCAACAGCCGCGCCACCGTCACGTCGCTGGCCGGGATGGCCACCGACCTGCTGATCATCGGGACGTACGCCGGTTATGGTCTTCTGGCCACAGTGGTCGGCAATGCGGTGGCGTTCGCGGTGACAGCCGGCCCGTACCTCGTGCTGGGCCTGGTGCTGTTGACCCGCCGGCGCCCGACGGTCGTGCCCGCCAGCAGCACGGCGGCTGCGGCGCACGGCCCGCGATGACCGGGGAGCCGGCGGCGGCCGACGTGGCCGCCGCCGGCCCTCGCTCAGCTGGACAGGTGCAGGAAGGACCACTGGTGGCCGTCGAGGTCGCGGAAACCGCGCATGTACATCGGCCCGTTGGCCATGCCGGGCCCGAGCGACTGCCCGCCGGCGACCGCCGCCCGGTCGACCTGCTCGTCGACCTGCTCGCGGCTTTGCGCCGACAGCCCGACGACGACCTCCCGGCTGGTCTCCGTGTCGGTGGCTGCGACGCCGGTGTACGACTCGAAGCCGGAGCGGAGGTGCAGCACCAGGCGGGTGCTGTCGGAGATGGTGAACACCATGGTGTCCCCGTCCAGGTCGGCCTGGTCAGCGGTGAACCCGAGCGCCCGGTAGAACTCGGCGGCAGTGGCCAGGTCGCGCACCGGCAGGTTGATGAACGTCATGGTCATCGGTTGTCTCCGTTCGACTCGAGCAGTGCCTTCAACGCGGCGAGCCGCTCCCGCCAGTACGCCTTCAGCTCGGCGGCCTGCTCGGCTCCGGTCAGCTTCTCGTGCATCACGCTGACCCGGGCCTTCGACTCGCCGACAGCGTCGAAGCGAACGCCGATCCGGGTGGGACCACCCGCCCAGTCGGCCCGGAAGCTGCGGGGCGCGGTGGTGGTGCGGACGCGCACCTCGATGTCGGGCAGCCACCCGGCGCGTGCCGTCTCGTCGGCGAAAGCCTCGTACAGTCGCGCCGCCGGCACCGCCACCGTCCGGCTGGCAGCGGCCCAGAAGCCCCCGTCGCGTTGCTGACCGGGCGCGCGCAGGCCACGCGCCTGCTCGTACCCGACGGTGATGGTCTGTGACCACCAGCCCGGCACGTCGTGCTCGGTGACCAGGTGGCGGGCGATCTGGGTGTGGGTCCGCTCGGTGGCGGCCGCGGCGTCGAGCAGGGCGAACCACTCGGCCCAGCCACGGCCGGTCCGGGCGCGGATCAGGTCGTCGGCGATCCGCTCGGTCTGCGCCGCGGCGGGCGCGGGAGACGAGGCCGGGGACGGCTCGGTTGCCGGCTCGGTGGCCTTGTTGATCAGGTGTCGGCGGGCGGTGGTGTAGCTCTCGCCGGTCTTCTCCATCCGGGCGCGGACCCGGGTCTTGAACGATCTCTGGTTGGTCATCACATGCTCCCGGTCAACGGCACGGTCACCGGGACCCACGCTCCCGCCGACCCCGCCGCAGTGGGGCATGTGGCACCACGTCCCGAGGGCTCAGGGCCCCCTTTGCCTCCGCGTTGCCGGCGGCGTGAGCGCCGGGAGGGAGGTGCGGCGCAGGACTACGCCAAGGAGATCCTACGCCAATCTGTCCGTCAGGGCTGGTCACCGTCGAGGTAGACCCATCGGCCGTCCTCGCGGACGAACCGGCTGTGTTCGGTCAGGGTGCCGGGCCGTCCCGCGTCCCGGTAGTGGGCGTGGAATGTCACAGTGCCGGCGGCGTCGAGCAGGCCGCCCCGCTCGGTCTCGACGATCTCCAGTCGGGTCCACCGCTGCCCCGGGTCCAACTCCAAGGAGGCGGGCCGGGTCGAGGAGTGCCAGCTGCGCAGCAGGTAGCCGGTGTCGCCGAGGGCGAAGGCGCTGAACCGGGAGCGCATCAGCGCCTCGGCCGTCCCTGCCGGGCTGTCGCCGCTGTGCGCCGGGGCGCAGCAGTCCGCGTACGCCTGGCCGGAGCCGCACGGGCAGGCCCGTCCCGTCGTCGTGTTCGCCCGTCGGCGTCCCGCACCCTTACCCACGTCGTCATCCTGCCCCACCGCCGGGCGTCGATCGGCGACGACTCCCGCCGGTCGGGGCGGCCGGGGCGATCAGAGCCAGCCGGAGCGGCGGAACAGCCGGTACAGGAAGAGGGCGGCCGCCGCCATCAGGGCGAGGGCACCGGCGTAGCCGTAGCGCCAGGCCAGTTCCGGCATGTGGTCGAAGTTCATGCCGTAGATGCCGGCGATGCCGGTCTGGGTAGCCGCGATGGCAGCCCATGCCGCGATCTTGCGCATGTCGTTGTTCTGCTCCACGGCGAGCTGTGCCAGTCGCGACTGGACGATCGAGGTGAGCAGGTCGTCGTACGCGGCCACCCGGTCCACCGCCCTGCTCAACCGGCCGTCCACGTCCACGAACCAGCGGTGCAGGGCGCGCGGCGGGCCGTCGGGGTCGAGCAGCGTACGCATCGGCGCCTGCAACGGCAGGACCGCCCGCTTGAACTCCACCACCTCCCGTTTGAGCTGGTAGATGTGCTGAATGTCGGCCCTACGGTCGCGGGCGAACACCGCCTCCTCGACCCGTTCCAGGTCCCGTTCCACATGCCCGGCCACCTCCAGGTAGGAGTCGACCATCCGGGCGCAGACCGCGTACGCAACCGCCCAGGGGCCGGCGGCCAGCAGCGTGGGGCGGCCCTCGATGTCGGCGCGGACGGTGCGCAGCGCCCCGGCGGCGCCGTGCCGCACGGTGATGGCGAACCGGTCCCCGAGCAGCACCATCACGTCCCCGGTGTCGATCACCTCGGAGGTGTCGGTCAGCTCGTCGTGCTCCACGTACCCGGCGGTGCGCAGCACCAGCAGCGTGACCGGCCCGTGGCGTTGCACGGTCGGGCGGTGCCCGTCGGCGAGCGCCTGTTCGACGGTCAGCTCGTCCAGGCCGAAGGTGCGGCCCACCGCGGCGAGCACGGCCGGGCCCGGGTCGTGCAGTCCCAGCCACACGAAGGCGTCGCGACCGTGCCGCGCTCGGGCGTACGCGTCGTCGTAGTGCGGTCGACCGGGCTCGCGCCGACCGTTGACGTAGACGGCGCAGTCGACCACGGCGTCCGGATTGGACCGGCGGGGGTTGGGGGCGACGGCCTCGGGTCGGCCGAGCAGTCGACGGGCCAGCGCGCGTACGCCCTGACCGGCCCGGTCCCGTACCGGCCGCTGATCCACCACGTGCCTCCCCGTCGCCCGCGCACCGCCCCGGTCACGGTGTGCTCGCAGGGGATGGTGCCACCGCATTCTGCCGAGCAGGGTCCGGCTCCCGACAGCGGGGCAGGTGGCTCAGGCCCTGCGGGTGGCTCAGGCTGTGCGGGTGGCGAAGACGACGATGTTGTCGACGTAGTTGCCGGTCGAGGCGTCGAACCGGCCGCCGCAGGTGATGAGGCGCAGCCCGGCCGCGTCCGCCGGGCCGTAGACCAGCGTGCTGGGAAAGCGGTCCTTGGGGTACGCCTGGACGTCGTCCACTGTGAATGTGGCGACCTGCGCGTCGGCGCGGGTGACCTGGATCTGCTCACCGGCGCGCAGTCGACCGAGGTCGAAGAAGACCGCCGGGCCGGCCGGTGAGTCGACGTGTCCCACCAGGACGGCGTTGCCGGTTTCGCCAGGGCTCACCCCGTGCCGGTACCAGCCGGCGAGGGTGGGTTTGTCCAGTGGGGGCACCTCCAGCACCCCGGTAGCGTCCGCGCCGATCGGGACAACCTCGGCGCGTACGCCGATGGCGGTGATCTGCACCCGGACCGGCGCGGCGCGTGACAGCGGCGCCAGGTCCGGTGCGGGATGGGTGCGTCGCGGCGCGTCGGCCGGCGGCCGTGGTGGCCGCGCCGGGTCGGCGGTGAGGCCGACGGTGATCAGCCCCAGCCCGGTCACGCCGAGCAGGGCCACCACGGCCGGTAGGGTCCGCCGCCACCACACCTGGGCACCTCCGCGCTGGATCGTCCGGGTGCCCGCGCCGGTGTCACCGGTGCGGGCACCCGTCCTCAGGGATGGAGCAGTCGCCGATCAGGCGACAGTGGACACCGGACGTCGCCGGCGGTTCAGGATCACCGCGCCGGCCAGGGCGGTGCCGAGCAGCGTGCCGCCGGCGGCCAGGGTGCCGGTGTCGCGGCTGTCGCCGCCGGAACCGGCGGGTGCGCCGCCGATCGGGGTGACGGTGAACGTGGCCGTGCCGGCCGAGCTGCCGTCGCCGCAGGTCGCCGCCACCGTGTACGTGCCCAGGGTGAACCCGGCGGTGAAGAGTTCGGCGCTGAGCCCGCCGCCGGCCGCGGCCGTGGTGGATCGGACGTTCTGGTCGCGGTTGGGGCCGGTGACCCGGAAGAGGGCGTCACCCGACTTCGGGTTGCAGGTCGTCGCGGTGAGCACGACGGTCCCACCGACCGGGGTGGTGGCCGGTGACACCGTGGTGTCGGCCAGTGCGGCGCCTGGCAGCAGGAGCGTGCCGAGGCCCACGCCGAGCGCCGCCGAGCAGAGTGCTGTTGAGACCTTCATACGCGTCTTCCCTCACTTTTCGTCCGCTGACTGCGTGGGACGTCGTTCGGGTGGCCAACTCCGTGACTAGCACCGGTGTGCCCAACACTAGGTGGGTTGGGCCCACGATCAGGTGAAAATGAGAATTCCTCGTTGCCGTCACGTGTCCACCCGAAGGCGGGGAGAGCTGCGGAAAGGCCCGGACGGCCCGACCGGCACCGGTGCTCCGGTCGATGTCCGCTCCGCCCGGGCTGTCGCCGCTGGGTCGATGGCGAGGTATGGCGTCGGCTGTCCAGGACCCGCTGGGCGGGACCGGTCGCCCGGCGGGTCACGCGGGGATCGGCTCGCCGGTCTCCAGCAGGGTCTTGAGGCTGGCCAGCAGTTCCGGCCAGCCGCCGCTGCCATCGAGTTGGCCGCTGATCGCCCGCTGCATCTCGCTGTCGGGGGAGAAGCCGTCGTGGACGACGGTCAGCCGGACGGCAGCGTCGCCGTGTGGCTCGATTTCGAAGGTCACCTTCGACCGGCGCTCACCGAGCCGGGCGACCAGTTGCTCGGGTGACCAGCCGAAGTGCTCGGCGTGCTCCGGCTGGAAGCCGTGCCAGCTGTACGACAGGCGACGGTACGGCTCGGCGACGAGCACCCGCTGACCGAGATCGCGTGGCTCGCCGTCCGGCGTGTCCTGCCACAGCACCGGGGATCCGACCTGCCAGTCGGACGCCAGGGCGACCCCGCCCCAGTAGCGGCGGGTGAAGGCCGGTTCGGTGAGTGCGGCCCAGAGCCGCTGCGGGGTGGTCCTGACGTAGGTGGTGTAGACGAACGCGGGACTCTCCATGGACTGTCGCTCCAATGCGGTGCTCAGGTCGGCGAGCGCGGCGGCTCGCTCGCGGTCGTATCGGCTGAGCCATCTGTCGGCGATGGCGTTGATCGGCGCGGCGTTGAGGTAGTGCACCTTCTCCCGGCCGCGCCGAATGCTCGTGACGAGGTGGGCCGCCTCCAGCACCGCGAGGTGCTTGCTGACCGCCTGTCGACTCGTTGCCAACCCGTCACAGAGCTCCCGCAGGGTCTGGCCATTGCGGTCGTTGAGCCGGTCGAGCAGTCGACGCCGGCTGGGATCGGCCAGCGCCCGGAACGCGTCGTCCATCGGCCCTCCGTAAAAAGCAACCAAGCGGTTGCCTGTCAAAATAGGCAACCAGACGGTTGCCTGTCAATCCGTTCGGGCTTCTGCCGCTCGGATAAATCCGGGTGGAGCCGGGGAGGCGCTGATAGGTTCGCTCGCCGTGACACAGGACAACACGACGGCCGGCCTGGGAACGGTGTTCGCCCGCCTCTGGGCGGCCAGCACCCTGTCGGCCCTGGGCAGCGGGCTGGCCACCGTCGCCGCACCGCTGTTCGTCGCCTCGCGTACCGACGATCCGCTCGTGGTGGCCGCGGCGTCCGCCGTGGCCTGGCTGCCGTGGTTGCTCTTCGCCCTGCCGGGCGGCGTGCTGGTGGACCGGATGGACCGACGCCGCCTGATGATCATCATCGACCTGGTCCGGGTGGTCGCGCTCGCCGTCCTGGCCACGGCGATCATGAGCGGTCGGGCCGGGGTGGTGCTGCTGTACGTGGTGCTGTTCGTGGTCAACACCGGTGAGATCGTGTTCCGCTCGGCCAGCCAGGCGATGTTGCCGACCGTGGTGCCGCGGCACCGCCTGGAGCGCGCCAACGGCTGGCTCGGCGGTGGCACCACCCTCATGAACGGGATGCTCGCCGGACCGCTCGGCGGGTTCCTGTTCGCGCTCTCGGCGGGCAGCCCGTTCCTCGTCAACGCCGTCACGTACGCCCTCAGCGCGGTGCTGGTGGCGCTGATCGGCGGTGACTTCCGGGCCGCCGCGACCGACTCCCGCGTACGGTCGACCCGATCGATGCGCGCCGAGATCGTCGAAGGGCTGCGCTGGCTGGCCCACCAGCGTTTGTTGCGCACGATGGCAGTGCTGATCGGCCTGCTCAACGTGACCCTCACCGCAGCGCTCGCCGTGCTCGTGCTGCTCGCCGCCGAGCGGCTGCGACTCGGGTCCGTCGGTTACGGGCTGCTGTTCACCTGCATGGCCGTCGGCGGGGTGCTCGGCGCGCTCCTCGGCGACCGGCTCATCGCCTGGATCAGCCCCACCTGGACGATCCGGGTCGGTCTGCTGATCGAGGCGGGGTTGCACCTGGCGCTGGCCGCCTCGCGCAGCACCATCGTGGTCGGGATCGCGCTCTTCGCCTTCGGCGTGCACAGCGCACTGTGGAACATCGTGGCGAACTCCCTGCGCCAACGACTCACCCCACCGACACTGCAGGGACGGGTGGCCAGCACGACCCTCTTCGTGGCGGCGGGGGGCAACTGCGTCGGCGCACTGCTCGGCGGGCTGCTCGCCGCCCGGTTCGGCATCACCGCGCCGTACTGGGTCGGGTTGGTGGTGGCCATCGGCGTCTCCTTGGCCACCTGGCGGGTCTTCGACCGCGCGACGGTGGCACGCGCCTACGCCGATCCGCCTCCGGCCGAGCAGCGGCCCACGCCGGTGCCCTGAGCGCTGTCGGGTGGCGGCGCGCGGCCGCCCGCGGCGGTGTGGCAGCGTGGTGCGGTGACCGATTCCGCGCCGCTCGATGTCGACCTCGCGCTGCTCGGTGGTGGCGGCGCGGCATCGTTGCTGCTCGCCGCACTGGACCGGCACGATGTGCGGGACCTGCGCATCGCCGTCGTCGATCCGGTCCGCCGGCGCGGTCAGGACCGCACCTGGGCGTTCTGGGGCCACCCGGGCACCGATCTGGACCCGCTGCTCAGCGCGAGCTGGCAGCAGGTCGAGGTGGCGACGACGGCCCGGCGCCGCGTCCTGGACCTGACCCCACTGAGGTACGCCATGCTCCGCTCCGGCCCGGTCTACGACCAGGCTGCCGCGGCCGAACGCCGGCTGGACGCCACCCGGATCGTCGCACCCGCCGAGACGGTGACCGACGACGGCACTCGGGTGCTGGTGCGCACCGGCGACGGGCGGAGCATACGGGCCGGCTGGGTGCTCGACTCCCGCCCCCGCCCGCCGGCGCGAGCGGGGCGCACCACCTGGTTGCAGCACTTCCGCGGCTGGTGGTTGGAGGCCGACCGGCCCGTCTTCGACCCGGCGCGCGCGGTGCTGATGGACTTCCGCACCCCGCAGCCGCCCCGGGGCGTCTCCTTCGGCTACGTGCTGCCGGTGAGCGACAGGTACGCCCTGGTCGAGTACACCGAGTTCTCGCCCGACCTGCTCACCGACGCCGGGTACGACGCGGCGCTGGCCGGCTACCGGGACCTGCTCGGCCTGGACCCGGCCGGGCTGCGCGTGCGCGAGGTGGAGAACGGGGTGATCCCGATGACCGACGCGCCCTTCCCGGCCCGGCCCTCACCCCGGGTGGTCCGGCTCGGTACGGCCGGTGGTGCAACCCGCCCCTCCACCGGCTTCACCTTCTCCGCCATGTACCGACAGGCCGACCAGGTGGCCCGTGCCCTCGCGGCGGGACGACCCCCGGTGCCGCAGGCGGCCTACCCGCGCCGGCACCGTTGGATGGACGCGGTGGCCCTGCGGGTGCTGGACCGGGGCGGGGTCGGCGGTCCGGACTTCTTCGACCGGCTCTTCGACCGCAACCCGGCCGAGCGGGTGCTGCGCTTCCTCGACGGCGTCACCACCCCGGCCGAGGAGGTCGCGATCATGAATTCGACCCGGCTGCTGCCGATGATCGCCGCCACCGCCGGCGACGCGGCGCACCGCGTCCGCGACCGGCTGCGCCCGACCCGCCCGGCGCCGGCCGTTCCGCCCGCCGTGGTGGGCGACCCGCTGGGCTCGGAGCCCAGTGCGGGTGGAGCACCCCGTCCGACCTGACCGGCGGCGTCCTGACCTGACCGGCGTCGTCTCCTGGGCCGCCTGTCGAGCTGCCCCGGGAGTGGGGCACCCGGGGCCGCCGCCTCGGCGCGCCGGGCCCCCCGAGAGGGGAGGACGAGGCCACCGCCCGGTAGGTTGCCGGGCATGGTGGACGCGGCGGCCGGCAGGGGCGTGCAGATCTGGACCGACGGGGCGTGCAGTGGCAACCCCGGGCCGGGCGGTTGGGGTGCGCTGTTGCGCTACGGCGACCACGAGCGGGAGCTGTGCGGTGGCGAGGCCACGCCGACCACCAACAACCGGATGGAGCTGATGGCGGCCATCCAGGCGTTGGAGAGCCTGAACCGGCCGGTCACCGTCGAACTGCACACCGACAGCACGTACGTGCGCAACGGCATCACCAGTTGGCTGGCGTCCTGGAAGCGCAACGGTTGGCTGACCGCCGCGAAGCAGCCGGTGAAGAACGCCGACCTGTGGCAGCGGCTGGAGGCGGCCTGCGAGCGGCACCAGGTCACCTGGCTGTGGGTCAAGGGGCACAACGGTCACCCGGAGAACGAGCGGGCCGACGGGCTGGCCAACAAGGGCATGACGGAGGCGCGAGCCGCACTGGCCAGCCGCTGAGCCGGGTCAGCGGGCCGCGTCGGGGTGCCCCGGCATGCTCGACCCGCCGCCGCTGCTGCCGGACGAGCCGCCGGTCATGCCCGCGCTGTTGTCCTCGGTGACGATGTCCGGCCGTACGTCGGTGTCTTCCGGCGCCGGGACCTCGGTGTCCGCCTCGACCTGCACCAACGGCACCTGGCCGGCCTCGTCCTCGCTGTGCTGCGGGTCGCCCGGCAACTCACCGTCGCGCTTTCGGTAGCCCACGCCGTGCCTCCCGTCGATGCCGGTCCGCGTCGGCGCTGGCTACCCGGCGTCGTCACGGCCGAAACCTCGCCCGCCAGGGGTGACCGCCGGTCCGAGAGTCTCGGCGGGCGGGGGAGCGGACGGCAGCCGCAGCGTCCGGCGACGGCTGAGCGCGACGGTCAGCGCCACCGCCAGCGCGCCGCAGACCACCAGGAACGCCGGGAGTGTCACCGAGGTGGTCGTTGACCGCGCCGCTGGTCGCGGAGCCGCCGGCGATGCCGAGCTGACCCGCCGTCTGCAACCAGGCCGCTATCGGCGCCGGCCGCGACGGGCCGTGGCCCGGGACGGCTGGCGGACCGGGGTGAGCGGCAGCGCCGTCCAGTGCGGTGGCCGGGTGCGCGTCGCCGGCAGGCCGGTGCGTACGTCGCCCCGAGCGGCGTCCAGCTGGGACTGGTGCAGGAAAAGCGTGTTCCGCAGGTCGCTGCCCCGCAGGTCGGCCCCGCGCAGGTCCGCGCCGGTGACGTCGGCGAGGCTCAGGTCGACGCCGCGCAGGTCGGCGCCGATCAACAGCGCCCCGCGCAGGTTGGCCCGGCGCAGGTCGACCCGGCGCAGGTCGGCGCCGGGCAGGCGCGCGCCCCGGTGGTCGACGCCCCCGGGGGAGCGGGCCGTGTCACTGGCCTGGGACAGCAGGGGGTTGACCCGGTCCCGGTGCGCGGCCACGTCCACCGTGCGCAGGTGCATCGGGTCACCCTCGGTGAGTGCCGCCGTCTCGGCACGGGCGCGGGCCAGCTCGTCGCGCAGGTCGGCTGGCGGGTGCAGCGTCAGCGCCTCGGTGACGTACCAGAGCAGTTCGTGCAGGGGCCGCAGCACGGCGAACGCCTCCGCCATGGCCGGCAGCGTCTCCGGCGCGCCCCGCCAGTCGCGCCCGCCGAAGGTGACCTGGGAGACCTGCTGGCCGGCGCCGAAGCAGTCGAACACCGTGCAACCGGGGAACCCGCGTTGCCGCAGCTCGGTGTGGATGCCGCAGCGGTGGTCCGGGCCCAGGTTGGGGCAGGCCTGCCCGGCCGGCTTGTCGATGGCGAAGTCCGCCGATCGGGCGAACGCGGGCACCACGCAGCACAAACCGAAGCAGCGTCCGCAGTCGGCGCGAAGCTGCGCCGACCCGGGCGGCGGTGTGGGGCTGGGCGACACGTGGCCGGTCCTCCTGGTGTCCGGGGCGAGACCACCATTGTTTCGCGCGCCGAGCCGACCGGACGGGTCGGGGTCACCGTCCGTGCGTGTCGCCGGCCGCCGCCGAGCGGGGAGCCGGGGTACGGGAGTGGCCCGGTGGCGGCACCAACCGGTAGATCGCCCGGTCCCCGTCGTCGTGCCCGTACTTCTGGTCGAAGTGCCGTTTCACTGCGTCGGCCGGCGTGTGGTCGCCGTCGGCGGGCTCGGCCAGCGCGAACACCGCGGGGGACGCCCCGGGCGCGCGGGGCGGCAGCATGGCCCGCACGGTCAGCGGCCCGGTCACCCGGAACCCGCGGCAGTCGACGTAGTGCTGCCCGTCCACCGTCACGTACGGCACGCGCACCTCGACCACGTCCGAGTCGTCGTGGCGCAGCGTGACCACGACCGACCAGTACCGCTCCAGGTTCAGGGTGGCCTGCTCGTGCTCCCACAACTCCTCGAAGCGGGCGTGCACGAACCCGCCCCACGGGCTGTCCATGTCCACCTCCAGCTGAGGCACGTTGAACGACAGCTTCCCGATCGGGAAGAACGAGATCAACGCCCGCCCGTCCCACTGGTAGAGCTGGATCGACGGGGACGCGTCGTAGAGCCGGACCTGCAGGCGCTGCCGTAGCCGGGAGTCGAGGGCGTCGCTGAAGGCGGCCAGGTGGCGCAGGTTGGTGCGGATCTGTCGGGGCACGTCCACCCGCTGCCGTTCCAACTCCTCGGAGCGCTGCTGGGCGGCGGTGCAGTCCGGGTCGAGCAGGAGCAACTGCACCTGGGCGCCGTTGCCGAGCGCCGCTCGTATCGCGGTCAGGGTCTCCTCGCGGTGCCGCTGCTCCAGCAGGATCGTCCAGGTGTCGAGGATGCGCACCCGGCGTCCGGAGCGGTTCAGCCGGCTCACGAACGCCTGCTGGTCGAAGCTCAGGTGCTCCTGCACCCGCGCCTTGCGGGCCTCCTCGAACAGCGGGTCGAAGATGACGTACGAGATGGCCGCGAGCACCACGCTGGCACCGAGGTTGAGCAGCAGGTCGCTGAGGAAGCCGGTGCTGCGCCAGGCGCCCACCAGCATGACGACGGCGACCCCGAGCAGTGCCCCACCGACGACGAAGGCGCGTCGTTGCCGCCCGCCCCGACCAGCCCACTCGGGCATCCGGTCCCCTTCCCTCGTCGGTCGGCCCACCGCCGCCCGCAAATCACCAGGATGCGGAGGATACGTGCCCGGTTTGCTGCTCGCTGTCCCGTTCGGGGCCAGCGGGTTCGTCGACCGGACCGTCACCACCGCTCATAGGGTGACGGTAACGGTGGCGCGCGACTACACAGGGTGGGCTCTGATGAACGACAGTGAACGCGAACAGGCGCTGCTGACCGCCCTGACCACCGAGCACTTCGCGCTGGAGACCGCCCGCTCGGGCACCGTCGCCGAGTCCACCGGCCGGGCCACCATCTACCTGTCCGTCCTGTCGGCCGCCCTGATCGGGCTGGGCTTCGTGGCCAGCAACGACAGGTTGGTCCGGCCCTACCTGGGCGCGGTGCTGCCGACCCTGGTGGTCATCGGGCTGCTGACCTTCCTGCGGCTCGTCGAGACGACAGTCGAGAACTCGTTGGACCTGTGGAGGATCCAGCGCATCCGCGCGTACTACCACCACCGGTTCGCCGGCCAGCACGACTTCTTCGCCGACGCCGTGACGGACGAGGGCACGATGCGATCTGCCTGGTCCCTGGTGGGCATCGAGCGCGGGCGATGGGAGTTCCTGCTGACCACTGCCGCGTTGGTCGGCGCGGTCAACGCGTTGCTGGTCGGGCTCGGGGTCGCCCTGCTGGCCGGCCTGGCCGGCGTCGGGCACACGCTCGCGATCCCGGCCGGGGTGGTGGTCGCGCTGGCGGCGTTCGCCGCGCAGTTCCTCTACATCCTGCGCACGGCCGCGGCCGAGCGGAACTGACCGCCGCTCAGACCGAACGCCAGTCGTCGCTGATCAACGAGTTGGCCTGCGGGCCCATCAGCAGCATCCCGCCGTCGACCGGCCAGGACGCCCCGGTGACGTAGCTGGCGGCGGGGGAGGCGAGCAATGCGACCACTGCGGCGACCTCGCGAGCGTCGCCCGGTCGCCCCACCGGCACGCCGGGCCGGTCCTGGGTGTACGGGTCGACGTCCTCCATGCCGGTCATCGGTGTGGCGATCTCACCCGGGGCGACCGCGTTGACGGTGATCCCCTCGGCGGCCAGCTCCTGTGCCATCACCCGAGTCAGCAGACCCAGCCCACCCTTGGCGGCGCAGTACGCGGCGGAGCCCACCCGGGGCGCGTGCTCGTGCACGCTGGTGATGTTGATGATCCGCCCGCCCGTGCCGGCGGCCCGCATCCGTCGCGCGGCCCGTTGTGCGCACAGGAACGGCGCGTCCAGGTCGACGGCGAGCACCTCGCGCCACTGCTCCCAACCGGTGTCGACGAACGGCGTCGAGGCGCCGGTGCCGGCGTTGTTGACCAGCACCCCGATGCCGTCCAGTCGGTCGGCCAGCTCGTCCACGACCGCCGCCGCCTCCGGTAGCCGGGTCAGGTCCACCTCGGCGACCTCGCAGCGACGACCGGTGGCGCGGACCTCGGTCGCCGTCCGTTCGGCGCCGTCGGGGTCGCCGTACCAGGTGATGCCGATGTCGAAGCCGGCCTCGGCCAGCGCGACCGCGCAGGCCTTGCCGATGCCGGAGTCCGCACCGGTGACCACGGCGATCCTCGGGTAGTTCTCGTATCGCTGGGGCATGTGGTTCGCACTACCCCGAGCGGGCCGACCCAATCGCCACGTCCCTGGCCGCCGAGGGCGTACCGTCGCCGGATGCGGATCACCCGATTCACGCACGCCTGTGTCCGGGTCGAGCACGGCGGCGGGGTGCTGGTCATCGACCCGGGGACGTGGAGCGAGCCGCGCGCCCTGGTCGGCGCGGACGCCGTCCTGGTCACCCACGAGCACACCGACCACGTGGACGTCCTGCGGCTCGCCGGCCTCGGCGTCCCGGTGTACGCCCCCGAGGGCGCCCGACTGCCGGATCTCGCGCCGCTGCCGGTGACCCGGGTCCGCGCCGGGCAACGCTTCACGGCGGCCGGCATCGAGGTCAGCGCCCACGGCGGCCGGCACGCCGCCATCCACGAGGGGCAACCGGACTGCCCCAACCTCGGCTACCTGGTCGGTGCCGAGCTCTATCACCCCGGTGACTCACTGCACGTGCCGGACGAGCCGGTGCACACTCTGCTCGTCCCGGCCCAGGGGTCGTGGCTGCGCCTCGACGAGGCGATCCGATTCGCCGCCGCCGTGGGCGCTGCGGCGGCGTACCCGATCCACGACGCGCAGCTCAACGAGCGCGGCCTGGCCAGCGTCGCCGGCTGGTTCACCGAGACGATCCCCGGCTACCGCCACCTCGTGCCCGGCGACACCGCCTGACTCCTGTCGTTCGGGAGGGCGAGGGTCACGCCGAGCGTCTCAGCGTGGGTCGGCCCGGCCTCAGCCCAGGAACAGTTGGACGAGGACCAGCACGGCGAGCAGCGCCGGCCCGCGTGAACCCTGCCGCATCAGGTCGACCGGGATCATCCCGAACGGGGTGTTGACCGTCGCGCCGCCGTAGTTGATCGGCGGGCGGGTGCCGGCCCGGAACGCGGCGAGCACCACCCCGACCGCCAGAGTCGGCGCGAGCCAGGCCGGCCCCGGGTCGACCGTCGGCAGGGTCAGCAACCACCACAGACCGGCGCCGATCGCCGGCACCACCACGTGGATCCCCCGCAGCAGGGTGTCGCTGCCACCGAGCGCCCGGCGGAGCCCGGGTGAGCGGCTGACCGACCGCAGACCACCCGTCAGCCGGTCGACGGCGAGGTAGGCGAACACCACCTGCGCGGCCCCGGCCAGCCCGGGCAGGGCGAGCGCGGCAGCATACTGCACCCCGATCAGGGCGGCCCAGATCAGCACGGCGCTCGGGTGGCGGCGCAACCGGCGTACGTCGGCCTGGAGCAGCGCCCACCAGCCGGGGCCGGGCAGGAAGCGGCTGCTGCGAACCCGGCCGATCCGACGCCAACGCCGGCTCTCCACCAGGCCGGCGAGCAGGCTCGGGTCCAGCAGGATCATGGCCGTGGAGGCGGCGTTGGCGAACTGGGCGCCGGTGGTCAGCGTGGCCCGGTCGACCCGGGGCAACGCGCGTACCGCGAGGATGGTGCCCGCGCCCACGAGGGGCACCGCCGCGGCGAACAGCGCGACCGTCGGCATCGTCGCCGGCCGGGGCAGCCCGTCGCCGAAACGACCGACGAGCACCACCAGGGCGGTGATGGCCGCAGCGGCCACCATCGGCACCGCACCGACCACTGTCGGCCACCGCCGACCCGCCCGGCTGCTCTGGGCGACGACGCTGAGCGCCAGCGCGGCCGCACCCCACCCCGCGCCGGCCCCGGCCGCCCAGCCCAGCGCCGCCAGGTCGGTGACACCGCCGAGCGCCGCCACGGCCACCCCGAGCGCCGCGGTGCCGGTCGCGGCACCCACCAGCAGCAGGACGAAGCGCGGCGCCAGCCAGGCCCGCCGGTCCACCGGCGCACTGGTCGCCCAGCTCTGCGTGGCCGGGGTGACCAACAGCGGCCCGAGCGCGCGCAGACCACGCCAGGCGAGCCCGGCGCCGGCCAGCAGCGCGGCGACCGCCAACCACCACCGCACGCCCGGCTCGGCCCGCCCCATCGTGGGCGAGTCCAGCAGGTCGCGGCTCGCGCTGATCGCGAACCAGCCGTACATGGCCCCGAACAGGACCATGACGTACGCGTCACCCAGCACGTCGCCGAGGGAGTGGTCGTGGTGTCGGCTGCGTGCCTTGCGCAGGTGAGTCCGCAGCTGCCGGGCGGTGGGCACCCCGGCCGGCGTGTCGGCGATCGTGGCCGGCGGGGCGGTCACCGGCCGATCTCGATGCGCTCGTCGACCACCGCGTCGATCAACTCCGGGTCGTGCGAGGCCAGCAGCACGGCCGTCCCGGCTGCGCGTTCCCGCAGCAGCCGCTCGGCGAGCCACTGCCGCCCGCGCACGTCCAACCGCTGCTCGGGCTCGTCCAGGATCAGCACCCGGCGCGGCCGAACGAAACACGAGGCCAACGCCAGCCGGCGGCGCTGCCCGCTGGACAGGGTCACCGGCAGCTGGTCGCGGGCCGGCTCCAGACCCAGCTCGGCGAGGACCTCCTCGACCGGCTCGGCGTCACCCCCATGGGCGTACGCCACCAGCTCCAGGTGCTCGACCACGGACAGGTCGGGGAAGAAGTCGATGTCGTCCAGGGCCGCCGCCACCAGCGCCCGCACCTGCGGGTCGGTCTCGTCGGCCCGGCGGCCCTGCACCCGCACCTCGCCCGCATCCGGGCGGTCCGCGCCGACGACACAGCGCAGCAGGGTGGTCTTGCCGCTGCCGTTGGGGCCCAGCACCACCGCGATCCGGCCCGCCGCGAGCGTGAAGCTCACATCGTCGAGCACGACCAGGTTGCCGAAGTTGCGACTGAGTCCCCGTACCGAGAGCGCGTCCACGATCACAGAGTCTCCCAGAGCCCTGCCACCGACCAACCTGAGCGACCTACGTCACGCGGTCCGTGGCGTCGGCCTCAAGTCGGGCGTCGGCCGCGGCCAGCCCCTGATCGTCGGAGACCTCCTCGGCGACCGCCGCCGCGTCCGCCCAGTGCCGCCGCGCGTCGGCATGGTCGCCCAGCGCGGCGGCAGCGTCACCCAGGTAGAGCAGGGTGCGCGCCAGCCCCGCCGTGGGCCGTGCCTCCTCGCGCAGACGCCGGCTCTCGGCCAGCAGCTCGTACGCCGTGTGCGCCTGCCCCGGAGTGCTGCTCAGCAGCGTCGCCCCGGCGTTGAGCAGCGCCGTCGCCCGGCTGGTCGGGTCGTTGACCGACTCGTACTCGTGCAGCGCGGCCCGCCACGCCTGCGCGGCGTCCAGGTGCTCGCCGAGCGCCGCGTGCACCAGCACCAGGTTGGTCAGCGCCGCCGCGTATCCGCGCGCGTCACCCACCGACCGGAACGTGTTGGCCGCCCGGACCAGGTGGTGATGTGCGATGTCCAGCTCACCGCGGGCCAGCTGCGCCGCGCCCAGACCCAGGTCGGTGAGGGCGTGCCCGGCGCGGTCGGCCCCCGAGCGGTGCCGACGCGACATCTCCAGGTGCTCCACCGCGTCGTCGAGCTGCCCCAGGTCCAGGAGCGCCAGGCCCAGGTTCATCCGGGCCTGGGCGGTGCCCCGGCGCCCACGCTCGTTGACCGCGAGGGTGAGCGCGGCCGCCGCCCCGTGCGGGTCGTGGCGGCGACGGCGCAGCACACCGAGCTCGTTGTGCGCCCACCCGGCGATCTCCGGTCGGTCGTCGGCCGTCGGGGTGGCCAGCACGGTGCGGCAGACCTGCTCCCACTCGTCGAGCCGCTCCGCGTACGCCAGCCAGCCGCAGAGCGCCACGGCCAGCCGGAACCACCACCGGCGCACGCGGCGGGGCAGCGTCTCGGCCGCGCCGGCCGGCACTCGCACCACCGCCAGCAGCAGCTCCTGGTGCAGGTCGAACCAGCCGTACGGGTCGTCGTCCAGCGGCAACGACCACTCCCGGTCCGGTGGGGTGCCGAGCACCGCCAGGTTGGCCGCGTGCCGTTCGGCTCTGCGGGCCAGGTGTCGTGTCAGTCGGGCCTGCGCGGCGACCCGGGCCCGGGCCGGATCGGCGTCGCGCAGGTGCAGCCGGGCGCTGGCGGCCAGCAGCGGGCGGATCTCGTACCGGTCGCCGGGCGCGCCGACCACGAACGCCGCGGCGGCCAACTGGTCGAGCAGCGCGGTCACCCGCTCGGGGTGCCGCCCGGCCAGCGCGGCGATGGTCGGCCGGTCCACCGGGGCGGGGGTCAGCGACATCACCCTGTACAACCGTCGGGCCCCGCGGGTCAACGCCCGGTACGCGGTGTCCCGTTCGGTGATCAGACGCGCGGCCGGCGAGACGGCGAGCCGCTGGTGTGGCGGTGTCTGCACGGCGCGGCGGAGCGCGTCCAGCAGGTCCGAGTGCCGCCAGCCGTGCTGCGCGGTGCGGTAACCGAGCGCACGGACGGTGCGCGGCTGACGGCCGCACAGGTCGACGATCTCGCGGACCTCCGGGTCAGTGCGGGGATCGGCACGGCGAACCCGGGCGGCGGGGGCGGCCCCACCGGCGGCGGCGAACAGCTCGACCGCCTCGGAGGTGCCCGGCTCGGCGATCCAGTGTGCGACCACACCCTTGAGCCCCACCAGCGCCGGACCGCCGGCGAGCAGCAGCCGACAGGTGCGCGCGGTGGGTGGCAGCAGTGGCCACACCTGCTCGGGCCGGTCGACGTTGTCGAGCACCAGCAGGATCCGGCGGCCGTCGAGCTGGCCGCGCAGGGCGTCGGCGGCGGCGACGAGCGCGTCCGGCCGACCGGAGACCGGCGGGGCGGTGCCCAGGATCCGGGCCAGCGCGGTGAGCACCTGCCGGGCCGAGTGAACTCGACCGCGCCGCCGCAGGTCGAGGTAGTACTGCCCGTCGGGGAAGTCGTCCCGGCACAGGTTCGCGGCCTGCACCGCGCACGCGGAGGTGCCCACCGCGCGGCGGCCCAGCACGGCCACCGCGTGCTCGCGGGCGAGCAGCCCGAGCACCGCCTCGACATGGTCCTCGCGACCGGTGAACTCGGCCGTGTAGGGCAGGGTGGGCGCGCCGGTGGACGGCGCGGTGAGCACATCCGTTGGTTCGGGGTCGACCTCCCGGTCGGCCCGGCGGCGACGCACCTCGTAGACCACGAAGCCGACGATGCCCCCGACGGCGAGGGCGATGCTCGTTGGCCCGAGCACGCTGGCCGCCAGCCCGGAGAGCAGGTCGCTGGCGAGGTTGCTGACCACGTTGGCGAGGACACCGCTGACCACCCCGCCGATCGCGATCAGCGCCGGCCAACGGGAGCCGCGGCGGCCACCGCCCGGCCGGGTCAGCGGACACCTCCAGAGACGAGCCCGGCGACCAGGTGCCGCCGTGACAGCACCACCAGCACCACCGGCAGCACCGAGGCGAGCACCGAACTGGCCGCCAGCGCGCCGCTGTTGCTCACGAAGCTGCGGGTCTGCTCGGCCAGGAACGGGCCGAGCGGCGACGCCCCCGGCCCGCTGAACAGCCGACCCACCACCAGGTCGTTCCAGACCTGGACGAACTCCAGCACGGAGACCGCCACCACCGCCGACAGGTTGTGCCGGGCCAACCGGCGCAGGGTGTGCCACCACCGACGCCCGCCCAGCCGGGCGTCGCGCACCTGCTCGACCGGCAGGTCGGCGAACGCGTTGCGCAGCACCAGCACCGCGAACGGCACACCCAGCGCGATGTGCACCAGGGCCAGGCCCTGGGCCGTGCCGGAGGAGAGCACCAGGCCCAGCACCTCGTTGACCGGCCCGGCGATGACCTGGATCGGCACGACGCTGGCCGCCAGCAGCACCAGCCCGGTGGCCTGCGCGGCCGGCCCGGTCAACCAGGCCAACGGGTACGCGGCCAACAGCGCGACCACCAGCACCGTTGCGGTGACCGCGGAGGCCAGGAGCAGCGTGAAGCCCAGCGTGTGCCACAGCTCGGTGCCGGTGATCAGATCGCGGTAGGACTCGCCGTTCGGCGGCGCCGACCACCAGCCCCGCGCGGCGGCGTCCACCCTGCCGTGTGCCGACGTGGCGACCAGCACCCCCAGCGGCACCAGCCAGGCGATCGCCGCGCCCGCCGCGAGCAGCCGGAACACCCGCCGGGGCGGGGCTACGGGGCCCGGCTCCGGGGCCGCCTCGGCGCGCGGCGGGGGCCAGGCCTGTCGGACGAAGAGCGCGGCCACCATGATCCCGCCGACGACAGCCACCAGCCACACCACTCCGAGCGCCGCGCCGTCGCCGGTCGTGGTGCCGCCCGACGTCTGCCAGATCCGCAGCGCGAGCACGGAGGCCTCGTCCCGGACCGAGCCGGGCGTCATCACCAGGATCAGGTCGAACGTGCGGCTGGTGCCGACCGCCACCAACGCGAACACCACAGCGGTCGTGCGCAGCAGCAGTGGCCGCCACTGCGCGTCCCACAGGACATGCCGACGCCCCCCGCCGTAGGCGCGGACCGCGTCGGCGAGACTCGACGGCACCGCGTCCAGCGCGGACCGGAAGACCAGCACGGCCAAACCCACCCAGGCCCAGACGAACGCCGACATCAACGCCACGGTGACCAGCCCCGGCCCGAGCAGCTGCGGCGCGTCGTCGTACGAGCGGCCGGTCAGCCGGGCCGCGACCAGGGTGGCCAGCCCCCGGCGCGGGTCCGGGTCGTACATCAGCCGGAAGGTGACCCCGGTGACGACCAGCGGCAACGCCACCGGCACCAGGAGGATCAACCGGACCAGCCCGCCCTCCTGGGAGCGGCGGGAGGCGGCGGCGAGCAGATAGCCCAGTGCCGTCACGACCGCCGGCACCAGCAGTGCCCAGAGGACCGTCCGGCCGACCACCGCGCCGGTGCCCGGGGCGGCGAGCGCGGTGCGGAAGTGTTCCGCGCCGACCCAGCGGCCGTCGGTGGTGACGCTGGCGTGCATGGTCCGCAGCACCGGCCAGAGCACGAGCCCACCGAGCAGCACCGCGGCCGGCAGCAGCAGTGCGGAGGTCGCCCCCGCCGCCGGATAGGCCCGGCCGCGCCGGGGCGGCCCGACGTCGTCGAGCACCGCCAGCTCGCCGAGGACCCGCACCTGGCTCATCGGCCGCCACCCGCGCTGCGGGCCGCCAGAGCGAGCTGACCGGTGGCGCGTCGGATCGCCTCGTCGGCGCCGACGCCGTCGGTGACGTCGGCGAAGAAGCCCTGCATGATCCGCCAGATGCCGACCCCGTCCGAGCCGGTGAACGCGCCGCGCAGCTGGTCGGAGAGGTCGAAACGCAACGTGCCGGGTGCCTGCATCTCCCGGGCCAACTGCTGGCCGACCGGGTCGGTGTAGCTGCTGATCGGGACGTTGGTGTTGGGCGAGAGATAGCCGCCGGCGCGCAGCCACGGCCCGAACGAGCCGGCCCTGGTGAGCCACTCGACCAGCTCGACCCCGCCCTGGGCGCCGGTGAACGCCACCGCGGCGTCCCCGCCGACGATCAGTGGGCCGCCGCCCGGCAGGGCCCCCGGGAACGGGAACGTGGTCGGTGCCTCCGGGCCCCGCTGGAACGGGCCGACGACGTCGGCGGTGAAGTCGGCCCCGAAGAGCATCACCGCACGCCGGGTGTGCACCATCTGGATCACCGACTCCTCGTACTGGGTGAGCAGGGCCCGACGCCCGCCGCCGAGGAACGCGCCGTCGACGCTCCACAGCTCGGCGAGCCGACCCAGGGCGTCGCGCACCGGCCTGGCCTGCCAGTCGGCGTCCGGCCGGGCGAGGATGTTGTAGCTCTCGGGCGCCACGTCGGCCAGCACGTTCTCGAACCAGTCGGTCAGCACCCACCCGTCCGCCGCGCCGATGGCCAGGGGCGCCGGGCCGCCGTCGCGCCGTGCGGCCGCGCCGAGCCGGCGGGTGAGCGCGACCAGCTCGTCCCAGTTGGCCGGCTGCTCGGACAGCACGGACGGCAGGTGCCAGACGAGTGACTTGTGCGCCGCCTTCACCCAGACGCCGTAGCGCCGGCCCTCGGCGGTCAGCAGCTCGCCCAGCGCGTCGGGCACCGCGTATTCGGTGGACGGGCGCACCGGGCTCAGCCAGCCGCGCTGGGCGTACTCGGTGACCAGACCGGGGCGCGGCAGGATCGCCACGTCCGGGCTGGTGCCGGCGAGGTGCCGGGCCCGCAGGAACGCGTCGATGTCGTTGCCGGCGCTGACCACCTGCACGTCGCCGGGGTAGTCGGCGACGACCTCGCGGAACCGGTCCAGCTCGCTGGTGCTCCAGACGACCGCGACCTGCACCGACCGGGTCCCGCCGGAGCAGCCTGCGGCCAGGGCCGCGGCACCCGCGGCGGCGGCCCGCAGCAGGGCACGGCGACCCAGTCGGACGGTCGGCGTCATGGGGTGGCCTCGCTCGGCTCGGTGACCAGCTCGTGGCGCACCGGGATCTCGGCGAGGGTGGCCGGGTCGGCGGTGCAGACCAGCACCGCCACCCCGGGGGAGGCCGGTGGGGAGAGTCGAGGCATCAGGTCACCGAGGGCGCTGTCGCCCGCAGACCCGGCCGGCAGGTCGATGACGAGCACCTCGGGCAGGCAGGCAGCCGCCCGGGCGAGCGCCACCCGGAACCGCTGGGCGGCGTTGATCTGGTGCGGCAGCAGGGTGAGAGAGAACGCCAGCTCGAGACGGTCGACAACGGTGGCCGTCCAGTCGTCGGCAACCTCGTGCACCCGTTCGCGTTTGCGCTGGCCGTACTCGATGTTGCGGCGCACGGTGAGCTGGGGGAGCAGCGCGCCACCGGCGGGCACGTAGCCGATCTGCCGGCGCGGCGGCGGCAGGGTGGTGACGTCCCGGTCGCCGACCATGATGCGACCGGTCACCGGGGCGGCGAGCCCGGCCAGCACCCGGGCGACCGCCGTGCCGAACCGGGGCGGCGCGACCAGGGCGGCGAGGGTGCCGGCGGGGACGTCGAGGGTCACCGGCCCGGTGCCGGGGACGGCGACCAGTGCGCGTAGCCGTAACGTGGCCCTCACCTCCGGTGACCGCTGGGCGAACGTCCCCAGGGTGGCACATCGTGCCGACAATCGATGTCCTCACCATCTCCACTATGGAGATGGCGGAGCTTCTCAGCCGGGCCCGTAGAGCGCGGCGAGCCCGGCCGCCGTGGCGGCCAGACGCTCGCGGAGCGCCACCGGGGTCAGCACCTCGACGTCGGCGCCCAGGCGCAGCAGGTCACCGTGGGCATGGGTGAGCGACTCGATCGGCAGCACCGCGGTCACCCAGCCACGTGCGTCCGGCGGCCCGGCGCTGGCGTCCACCGCGGTCACCACCGGATCGCTGCCGATCTCCCGCAAGCGCTGGCGACCGGCGGAGGAGAGCCGGACGGTTGCCTCGTCGCGGTGCAGCTGGGCGCGGAACCGCACCACGTGCGCCCGCCACCAGGTCGGCAGGTCGAAGTCGGCGGGTCGGTGGAACTCCTGCGCCAGGGGGGTCAGCGCGAGGATCTGGTTGACCCGGTACGTCGCCGGCGAGCCCCGGCCGGGCTGGTCGGCCACCACATACCACCGGCCACCCTTGAGCACCAGGCCGTACGGCTCCAGCACCCGGGTCACCTCACCGTTCCAGCCGCGGTAGCGCACCTCGACGCGGTGCTGCCGCCAGACCGCCTCGGCGGTGCGGGCCAGCTCGGGGGAGGCGTCGCCGTCGGCGTACCAGCCGGGGGTGTCCAGGTGGAAGCGTTGCTGGAGCCGGGCGGCCCGATCGCGCAGCGGCGCGGGGAGGGCGGCGTGCAGCTTGAGTTGCAGCGCGGCGACCACGTCGCCGTAGCCCAGCTCGTCGGCGGGGCCGGGTAGCCCGGCCAGGAAGAGCCGGTCGGCCTCGTCGGCGGTCAGCCCGGTCAGGCGGGTCCGCCAGCCGTCGACCAGTTGGTAGCCGCCGGCGTGCCCGGCCTCTCCGTAGAGCGGGATGCCGGCGGCGTGCAACGACTCCACGTCGCGGTAGATGGTGCGGGGGGACACGGCCAACCGGTCGGCGAGCTGCGCGGCGGTCAACCGACCGTGTGACTGCAGCAGCAGCAGGACGGAAAGGAGTCGACTGGCCCGCACTTCACTGACACTAGCTGTCAGGGGAGCGCTCGTACGGTCCCGGCATGGCTTTTCGCGACAAGGATCTGACAACACCGGGACCGATCACGGTGGACGGTCGACAACTCAAGCGCTACCACGTCGACCAGCCGGAGCGGCCGATCGAGCCGGAGGTGGAGAAGGCCGCGTACGACCTGCTGCCGGCGCTGCTGGCCGACGTCGTCGACGACGGCACCCCGGCCGCCGGGTGGGTGGTGCTGCACCGGGGCGCGGACACCGGCGCCTACCTGCTGG
Organism: Micromonospora sp. M61; assembly: GCF_018070245.1. NCBI lineage: Bacteria > Bacillati > Actinomycetota > Actinomycetes > Micromonosporales > Micromonosporaceae > Micromonospora > Micromonospora sp. M61. The sequence goes on from NZ_JAGPYA010000028.1 coordinate 27,075, forward strand.
CGTACACCTGGGTGTGGGACAACGCGGTGGAGGTCCGCGTCGCCGCGGCCGGGCAGCCGGCGCTGGACTGTCCCGACGACGACCCGGCACACTTCGTCCACCTACGCCGCCCGGCGGTGGGCTGCGTCTGGGAGTTGGCGGTGCTGGAGCACGAGCGGGCCGCCTGGGTCCGGCACATGCTGACGCCGGAGAGCCCGAATCTGATCGGTTATCTGCGTGACACGCGAGCGGAAGGGCCGGTGGGCCGCTGATGGGCGACTTCGACTTCTATGTGGGCACCTGGAACGTGGTGAACCGGCGGCTGCGCGAGCGGCTGGTGGGCTCCGACGAGTGGGAGGAGTTTCCGGGGGTGTCGGTCGCGCACAGCTTCTTCGGTGGTGGCGGCAACTTCGACGAGATCACCTTCCCGACCAAGGGCTCCGCTGGCGCCACGGTCCGGATCTTCGACCCGGCCCGGCAGGAGTGGTCGATCTACTGGATGAGCAGCGTTGACGGCGTGCTGGGGCTGCCGCCGATGGTGGGCCGCTTCGTCGACGGGGTGGGCCGCTTCTACGCCGACGACCAGCACGAGGGCCGACCGGTGCGGTGCCGGTTCATCTGGTCGGACATCAGCGCGACCACGGCCCGCTGGGAGCAGGCGTTCTCCGTCGACGGCGAGCAGACCTGGGAGACCAATTGGATCATGACGTCCACCCGGGTGGGGGACTGACGCAGGACGATGGTGGGGCGGTGGTCGCGGTGTTAGTGTCCGTCCACCGCCCCGGATGGAGGAACGCCTTGGCCTCCGACCACGTCGACGTGCTGATCATCGGTGCCGGCCTGTCCGGCATCGGGGCCGCCTGCCACCTTCGTCGTGACTGCCCCGACAAGACGTACGCGGTGCTGGAGGCGCGCGACGCCGTCGGCGGCACCTGGGACCTGTTCCGCTACCCGGGCATCCGCTCGGACTCGGACATGTTCACCCTCGGCTACTCGTTCAAGCCGTGGACCGCCCCGAAGGCCATCGCCGACGGCACGACCATCCGGGAGTACGTGCGGGAGACCGCCCGGGAGTACGACGTGCAGCGGCACATCCGCTTCCGGCACCGGGTGCTGCGCGCCGACTGGGACAGCGCCGCCGCCCGCTGGACGGTGCACGCCCAGCGCACCGACACCGCCGAAACCGTGGTGCTGACCTGCTCGTTCCTGTTCGCCTGCACCGGCTACTACCGCTACGACGAGGGTTACACCCCGGCGCTGCCCGGTCTCGACGCGTACGCCGGGCAGGTGGTGCACCCACAGCACTGGCCCGACGATCTCGACCACGCCGGCAAGCGGGTGGTGGTGATCGGCAGCGGCGCGACGGCGGTGACCCTGGTGCCGGCCATGGCGGAGCGGGCCGCCCACGTGACGATGCTCCAGCGCTCACCCACGTACGTCATGGCGCTGCCCTCGCGTGACCGGCTGGCCGACGCGCTGCGGCGCCGGCTGCCGGCGAAGGCCGCGTATCCGGTGGTGCGGTGGAAGAACGTGCTGCTGTCCACCGTCAACTTCCAGCTCAGCCGGCGTGCGCCGGGGCTGGTGAAGCGGGTGCTGCGCCGGGCCGCGAGGGGCCGGCTCCCGGTCGGGTACGACGTCGACAGGCACTTCTCGCCCCGTTACGACCCGTGGGACCAGCGGCTCTGCGTGGCACCCGACGGCGACCTGTTCACGGCCGTCGCGCAGGGCAGGGCGTCGGTGGTCACCGACACCATCGACACCTTCACCGCGCACGGCGTGCGGCTGACCTCCGGCGACGAGCTGCCCGCCGACATCGTGGTCACCGCGACCGGGCTCAACCTGCTGGCCCTCGGTGGTCTGACAGTGCGCGTGGACGGCGTCGACGTCGACCTGGCAAACAGCGTCGCCTACAAGGGCATGATGCTCTCCGGCGTGCCGAACTTCGCCCTGACCATCGGCTACACCAACGCGTCGTGGACGCTCAAGGCCGACCTGGTCGCCGGGTACGTCTGCCGGCTGCTGCGGCACCTGGACCGCACCGGTCAGCAGGTCGTCACCCCGCTCCCGCCGCCCGACGCGCGGCGGGTGCCGCTGATCGACCTGCGCTCCTCCTACGTGCTGCGCGCTGTCGACGCCCTGCCCAAGCAGGGTGCGGCCGCGCCGTGGCGGTTGCACCAGAACTACGCCCGTGACGTGCTGTTGATGCGGCACGGCCGGCTCACCGACGAGGGTGTGCGCTTCACCCGGGCCGGCGAGGTGGCCACACCCGTCGGCGTCCAGCGTCCCGTCCCGACCAGTCCGTCTGCTCGTCGGTAACCGCCCGGAGAGGAGCACCCATCGTGCAGAGGTTCGACTTCGCCGGCGCCACGGCCGTGGTCACCGGCGCGGCCAGCGGCATCGGCGCGGCGCTGGCGCACGCACTGGCCCGCCGGGGCAGTGATCTGGTCCTGCTGGACCGTGACGCCGAGCGGCTGGAGGCGGTCACCGCCGCGATCCGCCTCGACCACCCGGGCCGCCAGGTGCACACGTACCTGCTGGATCTCGCCGACGTGACGGCTACCGCCCAGGTGGCCGCGGAGATCGGTCAGCGTCACCCGCGCGTCCGACTGCTGGTGAACAATGCCGGCGTCGGCCTCGGCGGCCGGTTCGACCAGGTGACGTTCGACGAGTTCAGCTGGGTGATCGACGTCAACTTCCGGGCCGTCGTGCAGCTGACCCACGCGCTGCTGCCCACCCTCAAGGCGGAGCCGGGCGCGCACCTGGTCAACATCTCCAGCCTGTTCGGGCTGATCGCGCCGGCCGGGCAGACCGCATACTCGGCGAGCAAGTTCGCGGTGCGCGGTTTCACCGAGGCGCTGCGCCACGAGCTGGTCGACGACGGCATCGGGGTGACGTCGGTGCACCCCGGCGGGATCCGCACCCGCATCACCGAGAACGCCCGGATCGGCAGCGGCGTCTCACACGAGGAGTACGCGGCCGGCCGGGCGCAGTTCGAGAAGCTGCTCACCATCTCGCCGGAGCGGGCCGCCGAGGTGATCCTGCGCGGCGTCGAGCGGCGTCGGGGCCGGGTGCTGATCGGCTGGTCGGCGAAGCTGCCCGACCTGCTGGCCCGGGTCCTGCCGGCCTCGTACAACCGGCTTCTGGTCACCGGTCTGAACCGGGGCGTCGTCCGTCCGGCGTCGCCGACCCCCGGCGTACCCGCGCAACGCCCCGGCGACGCCGCTGTCGACCCGGCCCGTGAGGTGGCGTGACCGGCGTCCCGGTCACGGGGGTGTGCTGCCCCGCTTCTCCTCCTGGGCCAGCACCGCCTCGCGGTGCTCCGGCTCGTCGCGGCGGGCCAGCTCGGCGGCGAGCCGCGGGTCGCCCACCAACCGACCCCGGTTGCGGTGCAGGAAACTCTCGAAACCCCCGGTGTACGGGCACGCCAGCTCGCCGAGCGCCTGCTCGGGTGCGTAGCGGCAGCCGGCACAGTAGTCGCTGATCTCGTCGATGTCGGTGCCGTCCACCGCGTACGGGCGGGTGTCCAACCGGGCGAGGTCGGCGTACTGGCTCATGCCGATCACCGTCGCGTTCATCACCCAGTCGGTGCCGTCCACGAAGCAGCGCTGGAACCAGTCCGCCAGCTCGGTCGGCCGCCAGCCGCGCTGCAACGCGTAGTTGCCCAGCACCATCAGTCGGGGCGTGTGGTGGGTCCACGCCCGGTCCCGGACACCGCCGAGGACGTCGGCCAGACAGCGGGCCTCCACGGCGTCGGCGTCCAACTCGGCGAACCACTCCGGCAGGGGCTCGGTCGCGGCCAGCCAGTTCGCCCCCCGGAAGCGCGGCTCGAAGTACCAGTACAGCTGCCAGAGGAACTCCCGCCAGCCGAGCAACCCCCGGACGAAGGTGTCCACCGCCGTCCGCGGGGCCGTCCCGTCCCGCCACGCCTGCTCGGCGGCCCGCACGGCCGGCTCCGGGTGGAGCAACCCGAGGTTGAACGACGACGACAGCACCGAGTGCGCGAACACCGGGTCGTCGCCGCTCATCACGTCGGCGTAGCGGCCGTACACCGGTAGCCGGTGGGTCAGGAAGTGCGCCAGCCGGGCCTGCGCCTCGGCATGGGTGGCCGGGTGCCGCCGGGGGCCGTCCCGGCCGACGAACCGCACCCCGTCGGCCGCCCACCGGTCCAGGTCGCGGCGGACCTCGGCGTCGATGTCGTCCTCGACGATCGGTGGGGGCGGCGGTGACACCGCCGACGCGTCCCGCCCCTCGGCGCGGGGTCGACGCCCCGGCCCGGCCGCTGCGGCCGGCGCGGTCAGGATGTCGTGCCGCCGCTTCGCGTACCGGTAGAAGTCGGCCACCCGCAGCGGGCCGCGCCGGGGGCGGTCTGCCCAGCCGGCGAAGTCGGCCCGGCTGGTGATGAACCCACGAGGTGGCAGCACTGTCAGCTCCGGCACCGAACGGGCGAAACGCAGGGCCGCCCGGGAGTGCGGATGACATACCTCCACCGGCTCGGCGACCTGCGCCAGCGCCTCACGGAACGTGCCGGTCCGCAGCAGCAGCGCCCGGTCGCCCAGCTCGGCCGCCCGGTGGCGCAGCGCGGACAGGATCAGATGAGCCTTCTGCCGGTGCATCGGCCGTCGGCGGAACAGCTCTCGGATCTCCACCAGCAGCACCGGCTGGTCGGGGTCGTCGAGGAAGTGTGGCCCGAGCTGGTCGGCCAGCAACCATCGGCGGCGATACATGCCGCAATTCTGCCCACTTTCCGGCCGTCGCAACCGACGCCGGTCCGGCAGTTCGGGCACCGGATTCCGCGCGGCGTCGGGTCAGGCCGGGTCGGACACCGTCGCTGCGGGTCCGAGGTCGCGGCCGCGCAGCAGCACGGTCAGCGTCACGAGGGCGACCAGCAGGGCCGCGAGCACGTACACCGGGGCCGGGCCGAGTGGCGCCAGCAGTGCGAGCAGCGCCACCACCGGGAAGGCGACGACCACCGCGCCGTGCTGGTGCCGGCGCACGTGCAGCACCCAGATCGTGAGCAGGAAGACCGCGACCGGGATGGCCACCGCGTACCCGGCGGTGGTCTCGGAGATGTGCGCGAGGTGCCGCTCGACGTCCACCGTCGCGCCCAGGCCGGCGCCGACCGCGGCGACCGCGCCGAAGACCAGGTAGTGGCCATAACCCCAGATCAAGGAGTACGGCAGCCGGTCGGGCGCCTCGATCGGCCGGTCGAAGTAGAGCCACCAGAGCGCGAACACGATGACGGCGCCGGCCGCCGCGAGCGACCACAGGTCGTGCTCGCCGGCGTCGAGCCCGGTCTGGATCGCCATCGAGATGGCCAGGACCGCCTCACCGAGCACGATGAGGGTGAACAACCCGTACCGCTCGGTGATGTGCCGGGGGTGCCACGGGGTCATCCCGGGGCGTTCGGCCACCGCCGGCACCAGCAGGTCGGCCAGCACCAGCAGCACGAACGACGCGATGCCCCACTCGGCGGGCAGCAACAGCCGCAGCAGCCACCCGAGCTGCACCACGCTCACGCCGATCGCGTAGCGACGCGCCGCCGCGCGGTGCCGGGGGTCGCCGGCCGCCGCGCGGCTCCAGTGCACGACGGCGGCCAGCCGCATCACCACGTACCCGTAGGTGATGACGGTGAAGTTGCCGCCGGCGAAGGCGGGCGGCACCCCGGCCGCCAGGATCAGCGCTCCGCAGATCTGCACCAGGGTGGTGATCCGGTAGACGTCGTCGTCGGTGTCGTAGGCCGAGGCGAACCAGGTGAAGTTCACCCACGACCACCAGATCGCGAAGAACACCATGAGGTAGCTGGTCACCGCATGGCGGAGGTGCCCCTCGGCGACGTCGTGGTGCAGGCTGCTGGCGGCCTGTGCCACCGCCACCACGAAACACAGGTCGAAGAAGAGTTCCAGCGGCGTGGCCGCGCGGTGCGGCTCGTCGCGGCGACGAGGACGCATCGGCCGGTAGAAGGGCCGCACCGAACGGGAGACGGTCAACGCCGCTCCTCAGACCGGGCTCAGCGGTGCCACCGACGGCGGTGGGTCAGCCCCTCCAGCACCAGGGTCAGCCCCGCGCCGACCAGCCAGATGTCCTTGGCGAGCCCCGTGCCCTGCTGGGTCGGACGTACGCTGCCGGGCTCCCGCATCCCCGGCGTCTTCAGGTACAGCTGCACCAGGCCCGCGCCGAACGCGGTCAATCCGAGCCCGACCAGCGGCGCCGGGACGAACGGCGCGAGCAGCGCGGCCCCCAGCGCGATCTCCGAGTACGACAGCAGCTTGGCGAAGCGCGCCGGCTCGAACTGGCCGAGCTGGGGCATGGCGGCGACCGCCATCCCGTGCATGCCCTCCGCGGCGGCGCCCTCCAGGTTGCGCTTGCCCAGACCCGAGTTGAGGACGTACGCGCCGATGCTGACCCGCAACGGCAGGTGTGCGAGCTTCATGGTCACTCCCGATGGCCGTGGTCGAATGCGGCCCGCGTACCCCGGACCGCCAGCGATAACCGCCGGGCCGGCTGGGCTGACCGTGGTGGTCGCGGTAGGTTCGCCGGGGGGCCCACCGCCGAGCCCGTGGCACACTCGCCCACCCGGCGCCCGGCCCTGCCGCAGACCACCAGCAGGAGGCGAAGTGAGCCAGGAAGTCCGGGGAGTCATCTCCCGCAGCAAGGGAGCACCGGTCGAGGTCACCACCATCGTGGTGCCCGATCCCGGCCCCGGTGAGGCCGTTGTCCGGATCCAGTCCTGCGGCGTCTGCCACACCGACCTGCACTACCGCGAGGGTGGCATCAACGACGACTACCCGTTCCTGCTCGGCCACGAGGCGGCGGGCATCGTCGAGCAGGTGGGCGAGGGCGTCACCGACGTCGCCCCGGGTGACTTCGTGGTCCTCAACTGGCGCGCGGTCTGCGGGGTCTGCCGTGCCTGCCGCCGGGGTCGCCCCTGGTACTGCTTCAACACCCACAACGCCACCCAGCGGATGACCCTCACCGACGGCACCGAACTCGCACCGGCGCTGGGCATCGGGGCGTTCGCCGAGAAGACCCTGGTGCACGCCGGGCAGTGCACGAAGGTCAACCCGGCCGCCCGGCCGGCCGCCGTGGGCCTGCTCGGCTGCGGTGTGATGGCCGGGCTGGGCGCGGCGATGAACACCGGCAACGTCACCCGCGGCGACTCGGTCGCAGTGATCGGCTGCGGCGGTGTCGGAGACGCCGCGGTCGTCGGTGCGGTTCTCGCCGGCGCCACGACGATCGTCGCGGTGGACACCGACAGCCGCAAGCTGGACTGGGCCCGCCAGTTCGGTGCCACGCACACAGTGAACGCCTCGGAGACCGACCCGGTCGAGGCGATCCAGGCCGCCACCGGCGGCTTCGGCGCCGACGTGGTGATCGACGCGGTGGGTCGGCCGGAGACGTGGAAGCAGGCGTTCTACGCCCGGGACCTGGCCGGCACCGTGGTGCTGGTCGGCGTACCGACCCCGCAGATGCAGATCGAGCTGCCGTTGCTGGACGTCTTCGGGCGCGGCGGTGCGCTGAAGTCCAGCTGGTACGGCGACTGCCTGCCCAGCCGGGACTTCCCGATGCTCACCGATCTGTACCTGCAGGGCCGCCTCGACCTGGACGCGTTCGTCACCGAGGAGATCGCGCTCGACCAGGTCGAGAACGCGTTCGAGCGGATGCACCACGGCGACGTCCTGCGCTCGGTGGTGGTGTTCCCGTGACCGCCCGGATCGACCGCGCGGTCACCTCGGGCACCTTCTCCCTGGACGGGCAGACGTTCGACGTCGACAACAACGTCTGGGTGATCGGTGACGACCGCGAGTGCGTCGTCCTGGACGCGCCGCACGACGTGGCAGCGATCCTCGCCCTGGTGGGTGACCGCCAGGTCCGGGCGATCCTGGCGACGCACGCCCACGACGATCACGTCCGGGTGGCACCCGGGTTGGCCGAGGCCACCGGTGCGCCGGTGCTGCTGCACGCCGCCGACCGGGTGCTGTGGGACATGGTCCACCCGCACCTGCCGCCGCACGGCGAGTTGCACGACGGGCAGGACATCGAGGTGGGCGGCACGACGCTGCGGGTGCTGCACACCCCGGGGCACAGCCCCGGCGCGTGCAGCTTCCACGCCCCCGACCTGGGCGTGGTGTTCACCGGCGACACGCTCTTCGCCGGAGGGCCGGGTGCGACCGGGCGCTCGTACAGCGACTTCGACACCATCGTCCGGTCGATCCGCACCCGCCTGCTCACCCTTCCGTCGGAGACGGTCGTGCACACCGGTCACGGCGACGACACCACGATCGGCGCGGAGGCGCCGCACCTGCAGGAGTGGCTGGACCGCGGCCACTGAGCCCGACACACCGGCCTGCTGGCGCGCGGTCGACGGCTCAGCGTTCGTCGACCGCGCCCAGCACCGGCTTGACGTCCAGGACCGGGGTCCCGTCGAGGGCCTCCAGGTCGGCCACCTGGACACGCAGGCCGTCCACCGTCAGGACCCGCACCCGGTGCAGCCCGATCGGGTTGGGCCGGTGCGGGGAGCGGGTGCTGAACACGCCGGTCTCCGGCCGGCTCTCGTCGCCGCGCGGGTGCACCGCCAGCACGTCGCGCCGGGCGCGGTCCAACCAGGTCAGCACCAGCAGCTCCGCGCCGACGTGCAGGTCGCGCAGGGCCCGTTCGACGGGCGCGTCGAAGATCAGCCACGCGGGTGGCGCGCCCTCGTCGCCCTGACGCGGTGCGCTCGCCGCGTCGGTCAGCGGGGAGACGACCCGCCCGACCGGTCGCAGCAGGTACGTGTCATCGTTCGCCGCCTCGACCACTGGTGCTCCCCTCTGGACGGTCCCAACCTAACCTCGCCGCGGCGCTAGGATCTTGAACATGGCCGCCGACTCGCCCGCCCCCGTTGTCCGTCAGCTGCGACTCGTGGTGGAGGCCGCCGACCACGACGCCGCCGTCGCGTTCTTCCGCGACGCACTCGGCATGCCGGCGGAGGCGGCGTTCAGCGGCGACGGCGACGCCCGGGTGGTGATCCTGGACGCCGGCCGCGCCACCCTGGAGATTGCCAACCCGGCGCAGAAGCGCATGATCGACGAGGTTGAGGTGGGTCGGCAGGTCGCGCCCCGCATCCGGGTTGCCTTCGAGGTGGACGACGCCGAGGCGACCACCACCCGGTTGGTGGCCGCCGGGGCCAGCGAGGTCGCCCCGCCCACCCGCACGCCGTGGCAGTCGCTCAACTCCCGCCTCGACGCCCCGGCCGACCTGCACATCACCATCTTCCAGGAGCTGGGCACCGGGGTGGACGACGATGACCCCGGACATGACGGCGACGTCTGAGCGGCGCGGCCCGCGCGCCGCCGCTCTCACCCCGGCGCAGACGGCTGCCGTCGCGTACGTGCGGTCGTTGGCCGTGGTCGAACGTCCTGCCGCGCTGGCCACCATCGCCCGGCAACTCACCACCGCCGACGTCGGCCACCGCCCGGAGCATCTGCTCGGGGCCATCGGGTCCGGGCGGCTGACCGTCAACTTCCACCCCGACCGGTTGTGTGCCGACGGTCGGACCGTCGCCGACGCGCTGGCCGAGGACGGGGTCTACCGCAGCCAGTTCGTCACCGGGATCTCCAACGGTGGGCTCACCGCGTATCCCGGTGGTGACCGGGACCGCTGGGAGCACCAGATGTTCGGCGGCGCGTACCAGCGGCCCGGCGTGACGCTGGCGCAGCGGCCCACGTACGGCGGTCTGAACCTGCTCGACCACGCGGACGGCGCCTGCCCCCGCTTCGGTTCCTGCCACCTGCGGCTTCGCCCGGCGGTGCTGAGCCGGGCGACCTTCTGCCTCGGCGACAGCCACCTCGGCCCGGAGGTGGTGGGCACGGCCGACGCGTTCGAGGCGGTCCTCGCCGGGCTCCTGGCCGGCGTCGCCGCCACCGGCGAATGCCTGGGCCGTGCCGGGACGGGCGTCGCCGCGCTGGTGGGGACGTTGCTGGACCAGCCGAACGCGAGAAGTGAGCCGGGCGTGCGAGCCCCGCAGTCGCGAGCCAAGGGGGTGCCGACCACGCCGGGCGCGGTCGGTCGCGCGCTCGACGACTACGTGGAGGCCCAGGTCCACGGCACGCTCGACCTCGCGTACGACGTCGAGGAGTTGGTGGTCGACCCGTCCTTCGCCGGCACCCCCACCGGCGCGACCCTGGAATCGATCGCGGCGCGGTTCGGTTTCCCGTTGCGATGGCACCCCGGCTTCGTGCTGGCCGTCGACCAGGTCGACGCGGAGTTCCGGGGCCCGGCGATCCCCGTGCTGGCAGCCCGGGTGCACCGGGAGTTCGCCCGGTCGGGTGACCCGGTGGACGCGGCGCTGATCGGTCGGGCGGCGGCCTCGGTGGTCGCCGAACCGCACCGCTGGGCGGATCGCGGCCCGATCGCGGACACCCTTCAGCACCTCAAGCAGCTCTGGCACGTGCTGGTCCGCTTCGGCACGCCGTACGGCACCTGATCTGCCGGCTCGTCACGTCTGCGCCGATCGTCCGTTTCAGGCCGACGTTCGGCCGCTGTCGTCGACCGTCCCATTTCCCCAGGTGACCGGGACCGCACCTCACCCAGGCCCCGGCATTTCCGGAATGACCGACACGTGAACCTGGTTGTGTCCCCCGTACCGCCGGAGCCCAAACCCTTTTCCGCGGTCATCTCCCGAGGAGTGTTCACCCCGGAGCGCTCCGCACGATCGAAAGGGCAACCATCGTGAAGGTCGACTTCACTCGATGGCTCCCCGCCATCGCTAAGGACTCGTACCGCAAGACCGCGCTGAGCGTGGCGGGTGTGGCCGCTCTCGGTGGTCTGGCCCTCGCGCCGACCGCGGTCGCCGCACCGGTCACCTCCGGACCGCACCAGGGCGCCGTCGCCGCCATCGACCGCGCCACCGGCAAGGCAGCCACCCAGGCCCGCCAGGACGACCAGCCCGTCGAGTCGGGCCTCACCACCGGCTCCGCCACCGGCAAGCCGCCGGCGGGCAAGCCCAGCCGCGACCAACTGATCCCGCACGGCATCGAGGGTGCCCAGTCGCGGGTACCGCTCGACGACGCACAACTGGCCAACGCCCGGGCGATCGTCGACGCCGCCAAGAAGACCGGCGTCGGTGACCGGGGCGCGGTGATCGGCGTCGCCACCTCGCTGCAGGAGTCGAAGCTGTACAACCTCGGCCACCTCGGCGCCTACAACGACCACGACTCGCAGGGCCTGTTCCAGCAGCGCCCGTCGTCCGGTTGGGGCACGCCCGACCAGATCACCGACCCGGAGTACTCCGCCACGGCGTTCTTCACCGCGCTCAAGAACGTCGGCGGCTGGCAGGACCTGCCGCTGACCACCGCCGCGCAGACCGTCCAGGTCTCGGCCTTCCCCTACGCGTACGCGCAGTGGGAGGAGCAGGCGGCGGACATCGTCCAGCAGATGTGGTGACACCCGTACACAAAACCGGCCGGCTCCCCTTCACGGGAGCCGGCCGGTTTTGTGCTGCTCGGTGTCGTGCTGGCTTGTGTCGTGCTGTTTTCGTGCTGGTCGACTGCTCAGCAGGCTGCGTAGAGGCGCCGGGTGCCGACGCCCGCGGCGTACGCGTCCCGGTCGCTGAACCGGCAGCCGTAGTCCGGCCGGGCCACCACCGCCGGGTCGGTCACGGTGTCGCCGGCCGGGCGCTTGCCGGTGCGTACCCAGGACGTCAGGTCGTCCCAGGCGGCGCCGGCCTCCGCCGGGCTGAACTCGCAGTGCTGCGTGGCTCGGATGGCCCGCTGGACCACCAGCCTGCTGCGACCGTTGCGCGCCACGTCACTGGCGTACGCCTGCTCCATGCTGAACGGGACGAACATGTCACCGAGGCCGTGCAGGCTGAGCACCGGCGCGGTGGGCCGACCAGCGATCCGCGGCACCTCGGTCAGCGTCGGCAGGAGCCGCTGCACGACGTTCTCCGGGGCGACCCGCTGCACTGTGGCGTTGACGTTCACCGGGCTGTTCGGGGCGTAGCGGGTGAGCAGGTTGGTGGACAGCTGACCGGGCCGCTGGGCGGGGGAGTTGCCGCTGCCGGTGGGCACGCTGATCGAGAAGAGGAAGTCCTTCCACACCGCGAACGCGGCGTCGGCTCCCGGACGCGGCCCGCCCGAACGGTTCACCGTGATCGCCCGCAGTTGCCTGCCCCGCTCGGTGGTGGTGTCCGGCCCGGTGGGAGTCAACCCGGCCAGACCGAGTGCCACCTGGATGCGGGGCACCGCGTTGGTCAGGTAGTCGGCCGGGGTGGGATAGGCCGGCACCTCGGCGAGCGCCTGCGCGACCAGGTTGTAGTCCAGGTAGAAGTCCAGCAGCGTCTGATCGCCGAGCACCCCGCACATCGGCAGCGCCCCGTCGTAGTAGCCGGGATACTGCTCCAGGGAACGCCCGATGACGTATCCGCCCATGGACACCCCGGCGATGTAGGTGTGCTGCGGCCTGCGGACCGTCCGCCCGAAGTGGTCGGCGAGATCCTTGGTGCCCAGCACCCCCGACCGGATGTTGAAGCCGTTGCGGTCGTACGACGACGACGCCCACGCGTACCCCTGCTCCAGCAGTCGCTGGCGCAGCCCGAAGCCCGGCTGCTCCGGTGACAGCACCGTGCCCTGGCCCCGGTAGCCGTGCGCCCACAGAACCAGGTCACCGTTCCACCGGGCGGGGACCTCGATGATGTACCCGGCGTGGCGGTGCACGCCCTGACGTACCGTCGTCGGCTTGCCGCCCACGACCAGCGGAGCCAGCGGCGGATTCTCGATGGTGTACCCGGGCAGCGGCTCGCCGCCTTTCGGGTCGCGACCGGTGGCGCTGGCCGGCGCGGCGCCGGCCAGACCGACCGCCAGGGTCAGCGTCGCGGTGGCGGCGAGCAGCCGGCGAAGGGTACGAACGGGTGTGGACAGCATCGATGCTCCCCATCGGACGGACGTCGCCCGGGGGCGACCAGGCGGGACGGTTGCCTACCGGCCGGTAGCGTCCTGAACCTAGGACCGCCGTCGAACAGTGTCAATGGCTACGCTGATCGGCCGGTCAAGCACGACTGTCCGGCCGATCAGCCCGGGGCGCTCCCCATGCCCGGCGCTCTCGTCGGCGGCTGCCCTCGTGTTCCGCCTCGTCGTGCCGGGGCGGCGCTCTTGTCGGCGTCCGCCCTCGTCGGCGTCCGCCCTCGTGTTCCGGGCGGCGATCCATTCTTTGCCAGGCGTCTGTCGTTCGCCGTACCCGGTCGCGCGGGTCGGGGAGTCGGTCGGGTTGACTGGTCGCCGTGGACGAGTCGATCTGGGAGGCGGCCCGCGCGTCGCGTAGCTGGTTGGACGCGGCGAACGGGGCCGGGCAAACCGAAATGACCTGCCGCATCCTCAAGTTGACCGAGGAGGCGGGGGAGGCGTCGGCCGCCTGGATCGGTCTGCTCGGGCAGAATCCGCGCAAAGGTGTCACCCACACGCGCGACGATGTCGCGGCAGAGTTGGCCGACGTCGCCTTCACGGCGTTGGTGGCCATCGAGAGCCTGGGGCTTGACGCGCAGACGGTCCTGGACGCCTGCGCCGCGAAGGTGCGCTCCCGCCTCACGGGCTGAGTGGCACTCGTTCGTGGTGATCGACTCGGCTTTCACGAAGTCGGGGTGTCATGCCGTCTCAGATGCCCCGATTTTCAGAAAGCCGAGTCGATCAAGGTCAATCGGGTGGCCCTGGGGCCCAGTCATGTTCGACGCGTAGGGGCGTCTGTCCGTTATAGGTATTTGTGTCGGGTGCGCCGAGCACCGCGCCACGAGGGTTGCGGCCTTCGGGGCGTTTGGCCTGTGAGCGGTCGCACCGGTGGGTCGGAATGATGGCCGGGGCGGGGTCGTTACACACTCTGACGATCGCAGGACCACCGGTTAACCGCCCCGCCCACCGGGGTTGGAACAGCTGGTATCGGGGTTGGAATGCCGCCCCGGCCCGCATCGTTGAAGCCTCCCCAGCACCCCGCTCCAACGGGTGCGACGGAATGGCCCGGCCTGCGGAATGGCCCGGCCTGCGGAATGACCCCGGGCCCCCGGTCGTTGCAGTCCCGACGAGCGACCACCGCTTCACACGAGTGGACGTCGGGGAGCCACCCGGGGAATGACCCCCGACCCCCGGTCGTTACACATGGACCCGGCGCCACAAGCCCGCGCTTGTCACCGCCGACCCCGGCGCCCGAGCCCTCCGCTCGCAGGCCGCCGACCCGGCCCCCGCAAGCCCCCCGGCCTGACTGGTGCCGATCTCCCTAAGACTTTTCCCCTTTGTTTGATGCAGCGCCGGACGAGGTGCTCACACCCTTGCGTCGCCGACCCCCCTTGGCGGTGCGGGTGTTTCCTACCCCCGAAGGAGCTACCCCCATGAACACGATCTTCCGTAAGAGCATGGTGTCTGTTGCTGGTCTCGCGTTCGCCGGGGGTGTCTTCGCCGGCCCGATCGCCGCCCACGCCAACCCCGTCGACGCCAAGCCGGTCGCGGTAGCGGTGCAGTCGACCGCCCCGAAGCCCCAGGGCGACCAGTCCCACATCACGTTGAATGCTGAGCAGACCGCCAACGTCAAGGCGATCATCGCCGCGACGAAGAAGGCCGGCCTGCCCGAGCGCGCCGCGGTCATCTCCATCGCCACGAGCCTGCAGGAATCCAAGCTGGAAAACCTGGGCCACCTCGGCGACAAGAATGACCATGACTCGCTGGGCCTGTTCCAGCAGCGCCCGACCAGTGGTTGGGGTACGCCGGAGCAGATCACCGACCCCGCCTACTCCACGACCGCGTTCCTCAAGGGCCTCCGCCAGGTCGACGGGTGGCAGGACATGCCCCTGACCGAGGCCGCGCAGACGGTGCAGGTGTCGGCCTACCCGGACGCCTACGCCCAGTGGGAGCAGCAGGCCACCGACCTGGTTGGCCAGTACTGGAACAGCTGACCCGCCAACACACACACCGCACAGCACAGCTGGCCGGCACCCCCACCCGGGGTGCCGGCCAGCGGCATATCCCGCCAAACACAAGGACACCGACAACCAGGCCCGGCAGATCTTGGACACTTTCCGTTAGCCGGGCAACCACCAGTTGAGCCCGCCCCGCTAACGGAAACTGTCCAAGATCTCGCGTTGACGACGCGGCGGAGTGCCGTGATCGGCGCGGAGTGATCCGATCGGCGGACGGGTACGTACCTCCCGACGGGGACCGGCGGAGGGACAGAGGTATGGCCGCGGTGGGGTACGGCACGGATCGCGAACCGGCGTCACCGCCGGAACCTGCCGACGACGCCACACCAGGGCGCTGGTCCACCGGGGTTCGCCTGTTGGTGGCTGCCGCAGCCGTCGTGCTTGTCCTTGGCGCGGCCGCGGTGGCTGTGATCGTCGCCGACCCTGACCGCCTCGGCGTGACCTACTCCGGCGCACCCGACGGCACCCGAGCAGACGGCACGCGACCGGACGGCACGCGACCGGACGGCACGCGACCGGACGGCACGCGAGCAGATGGCACGCGACCGGACGGCACCTGGCCCGGTGACGTCGGCCGTCCCGGAGGTGAAGACCCGGACTCGGCTGACGGCCGACCGGGTGCCGCTGGCGGCGAGTTGCTGACCGCGCCGCTGGCGGGCCGCCAGAAGGGCACCTTCGTGCTCGCGGACGGGCTGTCCTCGTTAGAGCTGGGGGTGGCTGATCTGGGGGATGACCTGTACCGGATCAGCAGCCCGGCAGGTTCGGGTGTGCTGGGTCGACCGACTGTGGTCGGCGAGACCGTCCGGCTTGAGGTCGTGAAGTCAGGGGCTTCCGAGACGCGCAGCCTGCGGGTGGCGCTCAACGAGCGGGTCGCCTGGCGTCTTCAGCTCGTCGGCGGGGTGAGCAGTCAGGTGCTGGATCTGACCCGGGCCCGGCTGCTGGGAGTGGAACTCGCCGGCGGGTCGTCGCGCACCGAGATCCTGCTGCCACCGATCACCGCCACCAGCACCGGCAACGCGAGCGACCCGGACAGCACCAGCATCATGACCGTACGACTCGTCGGTGGGACCAGCCAGCTCGACATCCGGGCCGCCGGGGAGACGCCGGTGCGGGTCCGCGTGGGAGCTGGCGCCGGCTCGGTTGTGGTACGCGATGACCGCTGGGATGGGGTGGCGGCGGGTGCGGTGTTGAGTACGCCGGGCTGGGACCGCTCGGCCGCGCGGTTGTTCCTGGATCTGGTCGCGGGCGCCAACACCGTGACCGTGTCCGCCAACCGGTAAGCCAGCAACCGCTGAGCCCAACCCCACCCCGCTGCACCCAGCCCCCTGCACCCAGCCCGCTGTGCAACAAGCCGCTGAGCCAACCCGGCGGACCCCCACCCGCCCTGCTGGAAGCGCCGCGGTTGTGGGCGGGCGTGAGCGTACAGTCGGGCGGTGGAGCGTACTGAATCGATGCTGGCGCAGACCCGACCACCTGGTGTGGCCGACGTTGATCCCGGCAGCGTGCTGCTGCCCGGCCACGACGTGCCGTTGGGTCGGTACACCACGGTGCGGCGACTGCTGCCGCAGCGTCCCCGCCGGATGGTTGGCGCGTGGTGTTTCGTCGACCATTTCGGCCCGGACGATGTGGAGCAGCGGCCTGGCATGGAGGTGCCGCCGCACCCGCACACCGGTCTGCAGACGGTGACCTGGTTGCTGGAAGGGGAGATCCTGCACCGGGACAGCCTGGGCAACGTGCAGCCGATCCGGCCCGGTCAGCTCAACGTGATGACTTCCGGTAACGGGATCGCCCACTCGGAGCGGTCGCCGGCCGTCCACCCGCCGGTGATGCACGGCGTGCAGCTCTGGGTGGCTCTGCCGGACCCCGCGCGGGCCGGGGCAGCGGACTTCGCGCACCACGCGGACCTGCCGCGCTGGCGCGACGGCGATCTGGACTGCACCCTGCTGGTCGGCGAGTTCGGCGGGCATCGGTCACCGGCGGTGGTGCACACCCCGCTGGTGGGCGTGCAGGTCGAGCTGGGTGGCGGGGCGCCGACGACGCTGTCGCTGCGGCCCGATTTCGAGTACGCGTTGCTGGCGATGTCCGGGTCGGCGGAGGCAGCCGGGGTCGGGTTCGAGCCGGGGGCGTTGCTCTATCTGGGCTCGAGCCGCCGCGAGCTGACGGTGCGCGGTGGGGCCGGGGCGCGGTTGTTGCTGCTGGGCGGTACGCCGTTCGAGGAGCCGCTGGTGATGTGGTGGAACTTCGTGGGCCGTTCCCACGAGGAGATCGCCGCCGCACGGGAGGACTGGATGGCGGGGGACCGACGATTCGGGGTGGTCGCCGACGACTCGGCGCCTCCGCTGCCGGCGCCCGCCCTGCCCACGACCCGTCTCAAGGCCCGCGACCGCACCGGCGGCCTGCACGGCTGACACCACGCCAGGGCGCCCACGCCAGGGCCACACGCAGGCCCGAGGCCTGCACGGGCGCCAGCACATCGCGGCCCGTGTGACCCACTGTCGCGCGGGTAGTCGTCGACATGCCGACCACTCTGATCACCCCGGTCGAGGACCGGAAGCGCCTGGCGCGCCGGCTCGCCGGCAGCGGGCGGGGCTTCGCCGAGCAGTACGGCTTTCGGGTGACCAACAACCCGGCGAGCCTGTTCCAGGTGCTCTATCTTGCGGTGCTGCTGGCCCGCCGGGGTGACTTCCGCCGGGCGTTGGACGGGGCCCGGGCGTTGCGTGACGAGGGATGGGACAGCGCCGCGAGGCTGGCCCGGTCGTTGCACGAGGACCGGGTACGGGTGCTGCGCGCCAGCGGTCAGCGCGGTGACGTGGACGCGTTGGCCAGCGCGCTCGGTGACCTGGGCCGCTCTGTGGTCGAGCGGTACCGGGGCGATCTGCGCCGGTTGCGGGCGGTGGCGCATCACGATCCGGTCCGGGAGCGGGCGCTCCTCGCCGAGCTTCCCGGCGTGGACGATCAGGTCGTCGACCTGTTTCTGCGTGAGGCGCAGGCACTGTGGCGGGAGGTGGCCCCGGTCGCGGACCGGCGGGCGTTGGCCGCCGCCCGTCGCCTCGGGCTGGGCAGGTCGGCGAACGACCTGGCCGGTCTGGCCAGCGGCGAGTCGGAGCAACTGGCCTGGTTGGTGGGGGCGCTGGCGCGGGTCGACCTTGAGCACCGGTACGCGGAGGTCACCGGCAGGCCGTGACGTGCCCTGGCCCACACTTCGCCAAATTCTGACCAAACGGAGGATGTTCTGTCGTATGGTTGGACCCGGCAGTGCTGGCCGCTCGGTTCGAGCGGGCATCCACCGCCTGGTGACCGCGACCGGTTCGGAAGCGGCTCACCGCCTGGGCAGGTTTGCGTGGCGCCCTAGGTCGCGGTTCGTGACCAGGGGCGCCCGCCTGTCCCGGCGATTCAGGCGAGCCCCCACCCCGTGACGCCCCCGGGGTCGCCAGGCCGCCCAGCCAGCCCACAGAGCCATTCCAACGGCCCAGCCTCAGCGTGCCAGGCCCGCCAGCAGGTTCACGGTCACGGCGATGATGAACGCGCCGAACAGGTACGACACCATCGAGTGCCGCAGCACCGTACGACGCATCTCGTTGCTGGTCAGGTTGGTGTCGGAGACCTGGAACGTCGCCCCGATGGTGAACGCCACGTACGCGAAGTCGGAGTAGCGCGGCGGGTCGTGCTGGTTGAAGTTCACCCCGCCGTCCGGGCCGGTGTAGTAGATCCGGGCGTAACGGGCGGCGAAGACGGTGTGCACCACGAACCAGGAGAGCACCACACTCAGGACGCCCAGGCCGCTGTGCAGTTCCCGGGCCATGCCGGGTGGCGCGCTCTGCGCGCTGGCCACGACCAACCCCACGGCCAGCAGGCTGGCCAGGCAGGCGACGAGCAGCAGCGCGTCCCGGATCGCCCGGTTCGGGTCCTCGTGTACGGCCAGTTCGGCGGTGCGCTCGGCGTCCATCGGCCAGATTTTGTGCCAGACCAGCACGAGCCAGCTCAGTGCGCCCACGTCCCAGCCGGCCAGCGCGGCGAGCGGCACTGGCAGCATCAGCGTGAAGACGCCGCCGGCGATGACGCCGACCACCGCCACCACGGCCAGCTGCTTCGCGGCAGCCGGGAAACGTACGTCCGCTGGGCGGTCGGGGCCGGTCTGGGTCATCCGGGACGCTCCCGGGTCGGGGTGGTGGGCGCCACCGCCGGGTCAGATGCCGCGCAGATGCTGCGAGACCCGGTTGTGCTTCTTGTCCCGGGCCTGCTCGGCCCGCTGGGCGGGGCTCACCTCGGGCGCGGCCTCGATCCCGGCCGACCGGGCGACCTCGGTCCCGTTGGCGTAATCCACCGGCGGGAGGGCGCGCAGCGCCTTCAGCACGTCCGGCGGGGCGCCTTCCCGTTCGGCCTCGCGGACCACGTCGTTCTTCTCGGCCGGGTAGTCCAGGCTCGACAGGTACTGCAGGACGTCGGCGTAGCTCGCCATGGCATGGGCTCCCTCGGGCATCGATGTGGTGACGACCGGCGGCGGTTACCCGCCCGCCGGCCGGTCACGCCCACCCAGCGCAGGAAACAGGCGCCGTTTCCGCCGGGCCGTCGCGGGTACCCGCAGGCGCCGACGCGAGCCAAGGGAGTACGCGATGAACTACGACACCTTCATCGACCAGGTTTCCCAGCGCACCGCGACGTCGTCCGAGCGGGCGGTCGAGTTGACCCGGGCCGTGCTGGAGACGTTCGCGGAGCGGTTGACCGGCGGTGAGAACCTGGATCTGGCCGCCCAGCTGCCCCAACCGTTGCAACTGGTGCTCAAGCCGAGCCCGAGCACCGAGCAGGCCGACCGGTTCGGTGCTGCCGAGTTCGTCGCCCGGGTCGCGTTGCGCGCCGGGGTGGAGGAGTCGGCCGCCCGGGACGCCAGCCGGGCGGTCTTCACGACCCTGCGTGAGGCGATCACCGGTGGTGAGTTCGACGACGTGGCGACTCAGCTGCCGCGTGACTACCGGGGTCTGGTCGAGCAGGCGATGGCTCCCGGGGCGACGCTGCGTCGTGGCTGACGGGCACGACGCACAGCGGTCGTCCCGGGCACGCACAGCGGTTTACCAGGGCAACCATCGATGTCCCGCTTGGCATGGCGATTCAGCCTGGCCTAACCTTGTCGTGGCGAGGGGAGTACTTCCCACGAACCATTCCGGTCAGTACGGCGCGCCCGGCGCGCCTCGGGTGGTTGCCCATCAGGTGGTGGGTGAAGGAGACCTCGAACATGACGGTGTTCGAGGAGACCCCACATGAGCGAAGTGTCATATCTGTCCGCCGCCAGTGACCTGTCGTCGGTGGGCACGCCCACGCTGTGGGCGGTCACCATCATCGGCGTACTCCTGCTGCTGGTGCTTGACTTCCTGGTCACGCGTCGCCCGCACGAGGTGTCGATGCGGGAGGCCATCGGCTGGTCGGCGTTCTACATCGCGCTGCCGCTGGCGTTCGGCGCCTGGATCTGGTCGCGCTACGGCTCCCAGCAGGGCGTGGAATACCTCACCGGTTACCTGGTGGAGAAGTCGCTCTCGGTCGACAACCTGTTCGTCTTCATGCTGCTGCTGGCCGCGTTCGCGGTGCCGGCGGTGCTCGCCCAGCGGGTGCTGCTCTACGGCATCGCCGGCGCGCTGGTGCTGCGGGCCGTCTTCATCGCCCTCGGCGCGGCGGCGCTGCAGACCCTCGACTTCGCCTTCCTGCTCTTCGCGATCATCCTCCTCGCCACCGCGGTGAAGCTGCTGCGCGACGCCATGTCCGGGCATCAGCAGGAAGTCGACATCAACAAGATGCGCTCGGTGAAGCTGCTGCGCAGGGTCATGCCGGTGGTCGACGAATACCACGGCACCAGGATGACCGTCCGGCAGGGCGCGAAGCGGGCACTCACCCCGTTCGCCCTGGTGGTGGTCGCGGTGCTGGCCACCGACATCGTGTTCGCTGTCGACTCGGTGCCGGCGGTCTACGGCATCACCGAGGACCCGTACCTGGTCTTCGCCACCAACGCGTTCGCCCTGCTCGGCCTGCGGGCGCTCTACTTCGTCCTGCACGCGGCGCTGAGCCGGCTGGTGCACCTCAGCTACGGCTTGGCCGTCATCCTGGCGTTCATCGGCCTCAAGCTGGGTCTGCACTGGGCGCACGGCATCTGGGACAGCGTGCCGGAGATCCCCACCCTGGCCTCGCTCGGCGTGATCATCGGTGTGCTGGTGGTGGTCACCCTGACCAGCCTGCGCGCCACCCGCGGCGGAGACCTGCCCGAGGACCGCAAGGTGGTCGCGGAGCGGCACTGACCGCGCCCCGCCGGAGCGACGAGGAGGTACGCGGGAAAGCTCCCGCCCCGGCCGGCGCGGGTGGTACGACTGTGCAATGGGAATCGTGTCACCGGGCTTTCAGGGTCGGCCCCGAACGCAGGAGCCGGCCCTGCCACCCGGTCAGTACCTGACCGAGGACTTCCCGGTGCTCTCGGCCGGCCCGACGCCCCGGGTCTCCCTGGACACCTGGGAGTTCGTCATCGCCGCCGAGAACGGCAGCGAACACCGGTGGTCGTGGCAGGAGTTGATGGCCCTGCCGCAGGAGACGCCGATGGTGGACATCCACTGCGTCACCCGCTGGTCCAAGCTCGGCACCAACTGGCAGGGCGTCTCCCTGGACACGCTCCTCGCCGACGTGGACACGGGGGCGCACTTCGCGCTCGCGCACTCCTACGGCGGGTACACCACCAATCTGCCGCTGGACGACCTGCGCGGCGGCCGTGCCTGGGTGGTGCACACCTTCGACGGCGCGCCGCTGCCCGCCGAGCACGGTGGGCCGGCGCGGTTGCTGGTGCCGCACCTGTACTTCTGGAAGTCCGCCAAGTGGGTGCGCGGCATCCGGCTCAAGACGATGGACGAGCCGGGGTTCTGGGAGACCGCCGGCTACCACGACTACGGCGACCCGTGGCGCGAACAGCGGTACCAGGGTGACTGAGCGCGCCGTGGCGACGAGCAAACCGCGGACGGCCAACCGGTGGCAGGTGGGCCGGCTGGTGGAGCGCCGGGTGGAGACGCCGACCGCGCAGACCCTGGTGCTGGAGGTCCCGGACTGGCCGGGGCACCTGCCCGGGCAGCACGTCGACCTGCGACTGACCGCTCCGGACGGCTACCAGGCCGCCCGGTCGTACTCCATCGCCGGGCCCGTCGTGGACGGGCCGGGCGGGCCGCGCATCGAGGTGACCGTCCAGCGTGTGCACGACGGCGAGGTGTCCCCGTACCTCATCGATGTCTTTTCCGACGGCGACCCGGTGGAGGTCCGCGGACCGCTCGGTGGTTGGTTCATCTGGCGGCCGGAGGAGACCGCGCCGGTGCAGCTCGTCGCCGGCGGCTCGGGCATCGTGCCGTTGATGGCGATGATCCGGGCCCGCCGGGCGGCCGGCAACAAGGCGCCGTTCCGGCTGATCTACTCGGTGCGCACCCCCGGGGACGTGATCTACGCCGACGAGTTGCGCCGCAGGGTCCGCGACGACTTCGGCCTGGACATCGCGTACGTCTACACCAGGGAGGCGCCCGAGGGTTGGCGCGGCGAACCGCACCGCATCGGGCTGGCCGACGTCAACACACACGGCTGGCCACCGGACCTGCAACCGCTCACCTACGTCTGCGGCCCGACCGCGTTCGTGGAAACCGTGGCCGATCTGCTGGTGGGGCTCGGCCACCCGTCACGGCAGGTCAAGACCGAACGTTTCGGTCCCACCGGCTGACCGCTCGCCCCCGCAACGTCGAGGAGATCCGATGACCGAGATGTCGTACCTGGACGGCAACATGCTCGACGGCCCGATGCGCGAGCTGTTCACCGTGGACCTGAGCAGCGCGACGGGCCGCTGCGAAAGCTGCGGGATGACCGGCTCGATGGCCAGCCTGCACGTCTACTCGCACGCCCCGGGCCTCGTCGCCCGCTGCCCGTCCTGTGAGCAGGTGATGCTGCGGCTGGTCCGCGGGCCCGACCGGGCCTGGCTGGACATGCGCGGCACCACGTTCCTCCAGGTGCCGATGCCGATGGAGCAGCCCTTCCCCGGGCCCCTCTGACCGATCCCGGTCGGCGTTGCCCGGCGGAGGCAGAATGGCCGGATGAGCGCCGGCCGATGGGGTTCCACACCGCTGGCGGCCCTACCGTGGCGCACGATTCGCACAAGTTCAGGGATGTTGCTGCCTCCAAAGCACCCGAGGCAGCAATTTCGCTGAAGTTGCGCAGATCTCGACCGTGTCCCCGAGGGCGGGTCGGCGTGGCAGAGCGGCGGGCGTCCTCATTCTCGGCCGGCGGCGACGAATGGCACTTCCTACCGTGCCGTTCCGGCGAGCAGCCACCGCCGGACGGGGATCTCCAGCAGCACTCGCTCGCTGCCCGGGCCGACCTGTCGGCTGACGTCCCAACCGTCGTACTTGCTCGCGAACGCCTCGACGACCGTGCTGGGGAACCCGTCGCGGTGTACGCGTGCGGCGCCCTCGGCCACGACCGGGGCGTCGCCCCCCTCCAGGGCCAGGGACACCCGTGGATCGGCCAGGGCGTTGCGGACCTTGACGCTGCGGCCGTCGGTGCCGATCCACCAGGTCCCGGCGATGTGGACGAACCAGACCGGCGTCAGGTGGGGGGAGCCGTCGCGCCGCACCGTGCACAGCCAGACGTTCCGCTCCCGACCGAGTCGCACCTCGACGTCGGCCGGCAGGATTGAGGGGGATGGGCTCACCGGGCCAGTGGATCACAGCGCCGCGCGACCTGCCGAATACTCGGGTGCGGGTGACCCGGCTCGTCCCTAGGCTTGCCGCCGCACGGACTGCTCGGCATGCGGTCGGATCGGAGATGAGCGAAGCGATGACGTCCCACCTGTTCGCGATCAGCTACGACGCAGCCGACCCCCTCCGTCTCGGGCGGTTCTGGGCCGGGCTCCTGGGTCGCGAGATGGTCGATGACCCACGGGACGGCGTCCTGGTCCTGCCTCACGCTGACACCGAGCTTCGACTCCGCTTCGTGCCGCACCAGCAGCCGAAGACCGTGCAGAACCGGATGCACCTGGATCTGACCAGCGGTTCCCTGGAGGAGCAGCAGCGGACGGTGGCCAGGGCGCTGGAACTCGGCGGACGGCACACCGATGTCGGTCAGCTCCCGGAGGAGAGGCACGTGGTGCTCGCCGACCCCGAGGGCAACGAGTTCTGCGTGATCGAGCCGGGTAACAACTTCCTCGCCGGCTGCGGGTTCACGGGCGCGCTCGCCTGCGACGGTTCGCAGGCGGTCGGGTATTTCTGGAGCGAGGCGCTGGGATGGCCGCTGGTCTGGGACCAGGACGAGGAGACCGCGATCCAGTCGCCCCTCGGCGGCACGAAGATCACCTGGGGTGGGCCGCCGATGGCGCCCAACGGCGGCAGGGACCGGCTGCACTTCGACGTGGCCCCGCCTGCCGACGGTGACCAGCAGGCTGAGGTCGACCGGCTGCTCTCACTCGGGGCGACGCTCCTGAACGAGGGCCGGAGCGACACGGGCCGGGTGCTGATGGCCGATCCCGACGGCACCGCGTTCTGCCTGCTCACGCCCCGACAGCCGGGGTTTACTGCGTGAAGTAGGCGGCGCTCTGCGCGTCTGCCGGGTAGTAGGACTCGATGGCGATCTCGTCGATCGTGACGTCCATCGGGGTGCCGAACGTGGTGATGGTGGAAAACAGGCGCAGCTCCCGTCCGTCGATCCGGAGGATCATCGGGATCACCACGTCGGCGTCGACCTGCTGGCCCACCGTGTCCTCGGGCACCTGGTGGAGCAGTTCTTCGTAGAGCGCGGTGAGTTCCGCGTCGGGGGCGATGGCGAGCTGGCGCGAGATCCGGCTGCGGAACACCGCCCGTACGTCTGCCAGGTTGACGACCAGGGAAGCGAGCCCGCGCGGGTCCAGGCCCAGCCGCACCAGGTTCACCGGTGGTCGCAGCAGATCGGGCGCCACGCGCGCGAAGAACGGGTCCACCGCGCGGTTGGTCAGCACGATGTTCCACCGGCGGTCGAACGCCAGCGCCGGATACGGCTCGTGCGCCTGGAGCACCCGGCGGACGGCGTCGAGGGCAGCCGACAGAGCGGTGTCGTCGAGCGGACGCTCCGCGTACCGGGGTGCGAAGCCGGCGGCGAGCAGCAGCCGATTGCGATCCCGCAGCGGGACGTGGAGCTGGTCGGCGAGCCGCAGGATCATGTCCGCGCTCGGTGTGGACCTCCCGGTCTCGACCAGGCTGACGTGACGAGCCGAGACGTCTGCGGCGATCGCCAGGTCGAGCTGGCTGAGCCCGCGGCGCTGCCGCCACTGCCGCAGGAGTGCCCCGACCGTGTACACGACCAGGAGCGTACTCATCGTCGCGCCGTACGCCATGAAGTGCGATTTCATCGACAACCGCCGCGGCCGTGGAAACACTGGGGCCCATGACCACTGAGAACAAGGGCATCGTCCAACGGGCGCTGGCGGGGCTGATCGAGACGGGCGACGTGGACACCCTCGCCTCGTTCCTCAGCGACGACTTCCTCCACCACCGGTCGGATTCGACCACCTCGACAAAGGTGGAATGGCTCGCCGCTGTCCAGGCCGCGCTCGGCCCGACCGCCGGCATGCAGGTCGAGATCCTTCACCTCCTGGCCGACGCCGATCACGTCGTGGTGCACTCGCGACGTTGGCTACCCGACGCGGGACCGGAGATCGTGGTCGTCGACGTCCTGCGGGTCGCCGACGGGCTGATCGCCGAGGGATGGGAAATCATCGAACCCGTGGCCCAGGCCGCCGCCAACGGAACGTGGTGGGAACCAGCGCTCCTCTAGACCGGCGGCGTGCGGCCGGTGCGGACGGCGTACGCCCGCTTCATCTTGATGTAGTTGCCGCACCCGGCCATCGAGCACCAGCGGCGGGCCTGGTTGCGGGAGGAGTCGTAGTAGGCCCAGCGGCACGTGTCGCGGGCGCAGACTTTGAGCCGCGCCCAGGTGGCGTCCTCGGCGGCCCGGCGGACGGCGTCGACCAATCCGGCGACGGCCGGGCCCAGGGGTGTGCCGGCGGCGGTGACCAGGCGGTGGCCGTCGTCCGCGAAGCGCAGCGTGACGGGCAGCCCGGCCAGCGTCTGGTTGAGTCGGTCGAGCGCGCCGGCGTCGGCGGGGTGGCCTGCGTGGCCGAGCAGCACCGCGCGCAGGCCCTCCCGGACCGTGAGGGCCAGGTCGAGGTCCGCGGGCCCGAGTTGCGTGCCGAGCGGCATCAGCTGCCGTTCGACGAACCAGTCGCGAAGGTGGTCGGGGCTCGTCAGCGTCTCGTGGTCGATCTGCGGCTCGACGGTGTTGACGAAGTCCCGGATCAGCCGGGCGGCGGCCGGCACCGCTGCGTCGTCGTCCACCGACCACCTCCCTCTTCTTGACACCACCGTATCGCCTTGACAGGTGTCGAATCGCCTGCGAGGGTCGGAACTACACCAGCGAAATGGTTTTGCCGGTGTGATCTCGGTCGGGAAGGGCGGCTCATGGCCTCCACGCTCAGGGACGTGGCCCGGCTCGCCGGGGTGTCGGTGAAGACCGTCTCCAACGTGGTCAACGGCTATCCCCACGTGAGCCCCGACGTGCGACGTCGGGTCGAGACGGCCGTCGCCGAGCTGCACTACCGGCCGAACGCGTCCGCCCGGACCCTGCGCACCGGGCGCACCGGCATGCTCGCTCTCGTCCTACCGACCACCGACCTGCCGTACGCCGGCGACCTCGCCGGTGCGGTCGTCCACGCGGCGGCGCAGCAGGGCTACCGCGTCGTCGTCGCGCACGACGACGACCAGCCCACGTCGTCGGGCCTGCACGATGCCCGCACGATCCCCGTGGACGGGGTCCTGGTCGGTGCCCCCGTCACGCCGGGCGACCTGGGCCGCGCTGTGACCGCCACCGGTCCACCCGTCGTGCTGATCGGCGGCGCACCCCACGATCAGCGGTGCGACCGGGTCGGCATCGACGTCGCCCAGGCCGCCGAGGACGCGACGAACCATCTGCTGCGCGTCGGTCGCCGCCGGATCGCCGCGATCGGTGAACGCCCCGCAGCCAGCCCACACCCGGGTACGCCCGGATACCACCGGGCGCTTCGTCGGGCCGGGCTGGTGCCGGTGTCCGGTCGGCTGCTGCCGGCGCCGCACCACCGCCGGGCCGACGGCTACCGCGCCGCCCGCGAACTGCTCGTCGGCCCGGACCGCCCGGACGCGATCCTCTGCTCCTCCGACCCGCTCGCCATCGGGGCGATGCGGGCCGCCTTCGACGTCGGGCTGCGCGTGCCGGACGACGTCGCGGTGATCGGCATCGGCGACATCGAGGAGGGGCGCTACTCACGGCCCACCCTGAGCACCGTCGCTGTCGACACCGGCTTTCTCGCCCGGGAGGCCGTGGCCCGCCTCGCCGTGCGGATCGGTCAACCCGACGCCGCGGTCGCCGACATCATCGCGCCGCACACAGTGCTCCCCCGGGAGAGCACCGACACCACGCCCCGGTGACCGGGGCGACGGCCGGTAACCGGTTGGACAACGGCGGCGTCGGTCGGTCAGAGTGGTCCGCCGTGAGGTACCTGCGTACCGGTGGTCCCGCCGCGATCCGGCGGCCCCGGCCCACCGACTCCGACGAGTTCATCGCCGCCGTGCGGCGCAGCCACGACCTGCACCACCCCTGGTTGGTCGCGCCCGGCAGCCCCGAGGAGTACGACAGCTACCTGCGCCGGATCCGCCGCCGGGACAGCGCCGGCTACCTGATCTGCGACCGGGCCAGTGGCGAGATCGCCGGCTACGTGAACATCAGCGGGATCGTGCTTGGCGCGCTGCGCGGCGGGTTCCTGGGGTATGCGGCGTTCCGGCCGTACAGCGGGACCGGGCACGCGTCGGCGGGCGTCGCCCTGGTGATCGACCACGCGTTCACCACGGTCGGGCTGCACCGGCTGGAGGCGAACATCCAGCCGGGCAACGAGCCGTCCCGGCGGGTGGCCCGCAAGCTCGGCTTCCGGCTGGAGGGGTTCTCCCCGGACTACCTGTTCATCGACGGCGCCTGGCGCGACCACGAGCGTTGGGCGATCACCGCGCCAACCCCCGCCTGACCGTCGGCCCCGCTGCGCCGGCCCAAGGTCCGCGCAAGATCGGGGAAAGTGCTGCCTCACGAGCTGCTGAGACAGCAGGATCCCTGATGTTGCCCGGATCTTGGGGTCGGCCCGGCGGCGGGGCGCCACCGGCGGGGGCGCAGCGAGCGGCGCGGCAACGCTTTCACCCGGAGCGGGTGATGACTCGTGGTAATCGATACTCCTACGGTGGGTGTCATGGCTGCCGTCCGCGCGACCCCTGCCAATCCCACCCCCGACCTGCTCGTCGCGGACGGGGACAGCGGCGACCAACGAGCGATTCCGCCCGAGCTGGGCCCCAACTCCCTGGCGGTGCTCAGCGGGCCCACCTTCCTGTACTCCAACGCCTGCGGGGATGTGCCGACGGGCAGCATCGGCGGGCTCGTCCACCTGGACACCCGCCTGATCAGCGGCTGGAGCCTGACCGTCAACGGCGGCGAGCTGCTGCTGCTGCGCGCCGAGACGATCGACCACTACTCCGCGCAGTACGTGCTCACCAACCCGGAACTGCCCGGGCTGCCGCCGAACACTCTGGGCCTGCGGCGGCTTCGCTACGTCGCCGACGGCTTCCACGAGCGTGTGGAACTGGTGTCGTTCCGGCTGGAACCGGTCCGGGTGGAGCTGCGGCTGGCCGTCGCCGCCGACTTCGCCGACCTGTTCGAGGTCAAGTCGAGGGTCCGGGACCGCTCCGCCGAGATCAGCCGTGACCACGCCGCCGACGGGTCCGAGTTGTGTTTCTCCTACCGGCGGGGTGACTTCTCCGCCCAGACCCGCGTGTGCTGCTCCAAGCCGGCGGATCGCATCGAGGGCGACGACCTGATCTGGGAGCTGGAACTGGGCCCCCGCGTGGAGTGGCAGGTCGACCTGCACGTGCCGTTGCCGCCTGGAATGGGAGTCGTCGAGCCGGTGCGGGGCGACATCGCCGACGTCTTCCACGGTCGCGCCGATGACCCGCTGCGTCGCTGGATAGAACAGCGAGCGGTGTTGCGCAGCGACAACGCGACGCTGGAGCGCACCGTGACCCAGTCCCGCGACGATCTGTCGGCGCTGCGGCTCGATCTGGAGGTCAAGGGCCAGCGGATCATGCTGCCCGGTGCGGGACTGCCCTGGTTCCTCACCGTCTTCGGACGGGACACCCTGATCACCGCCTACCAGACGTTGGTCGCCGGACCCACGCTGGCGAGGGGTGCGCTGCTCGCCCTGGCCCGCCTCCAGGGCGAAGCGTGTGACGACTTCACCGACGAGGAGCCCGGCAAGATCCTGCACGAGGTGCGCAGCGGTGAGCTGACCCGCAGTGGCGAGAAACCGTTCGGGCCGTACTACGGCACCGCCGACGCCACCCAGCTCTGGCTGATCCTGCTCTCCGAGTACTGGCGCTGGACCGGTGACGACGAGACCGTCCGCCTCCTGCGGGACAACGCGGTGGCGGCGCTGCGCTGGATCGACGACTACGGCGACCGGGACGGCGACGGCTACGTCGAGTACGCGACCCGCTCGCCCGAAGGGCTCGGCAACCAGTGCTGGCGGGACTCCCCGGACGGCGTCTGCTTCGCCGACGGCAGGATCCCGGTACTCCCGCTGGCCACCTCCGACCTGCAGGGTTACACCTACGACGCCAAACTGCGACTGGCCGAGTTGTTCGACGGGCCGTTGGGCAACCCCACGTTGGCGCGTCGGCTGCGCGACGAGGCCAACACCCTGCACGAGCGGTTCAACCAGGACTTCTGGATCGAGGAGCGGGGTGGCTACTACGCGGTCGCGCTGGACGGCGACAAGAACCGCGTCGATTCCAAGACGTCGAACATGGGTCACCTGCTGTGGAGCGGAATCGTGCCGCCGGAGCGGGCCGAAGCGGTGGTGCGACAACTCATGTCCCGGGACATGTTCTCCGGTTGGGGCATCCGCACCCTGTCCCGGGAGGAACGGCTCTACAACGCCCTCGGCTACCACCTGGGCACGGTCTGGCCGCACGACAACTCGATCGCCGCGCTCGGCCTGGCTCGGTACGGCTACCGGGCCGAGTCGAACCGGATCAGCCTGGCGATGTTCGAGGCGGCCGAGCAGTTCGGCCACCGGCTGCCGGAGGCGCTCAGCGGGTTCGACCGGGAACGGCTGCTGTTCGCCGTGCCGTTCCCGACCGCGTGCAGCCCGCAGGCGTGGGCGGCCGGCACGCCGTTGGCCCTGATCCGCGCCATGCTCGGCATCAACCCGGTCGAGGGCCGGTTGGTGCTCGACCCGGACATCCCCGATGAGCTGGGCCGGATCACCGCCTCACGGGTGCGGGCCTTCGGTGAGCAGTGGGAGGTGGAGGCGGTGGGCCGCAGCGGCCACGTCCGGCTCCAGCCCAGCTGACCGCGGCTGTCGCGTCGGACGTTTGTCGAGGGCTCCGACGGGAAACGGCCCGCAATGACGAAACCTCGTGTGGTGATCGTGGGGGCCGGGTTCGCCGGTTACCACGCGGCGAAGACGTTGAGCCGGATCGCCCGGGACCGGGCCGAGATCGTGCTGCTGAACTCCACCGACTACTTCCTCTACCTGCCGTTGCTGCCCGAGGTGGCGGCCGGGGTGGTCGAGCCCAAGCGGATCGCGGTGCCGCTGACCGGGACACTCAAGGGCGTACGCGTGGTGATCGGCGAGGCGGACCACGTCGACCTGCAGAACCGCTGGGTCGGCTTCACCCAGGCCGAGGGGGAGAAGAACCGGCTGGCGTACGACCGGTTGGTGCTCGCCGTGGGCAGCGTCAACAAGCTGCTGCCCATCCCGGGGGTCACCGAGTACGCGCACGGCTTCCGCGGTCTGCCGGAGGCCGTCTACCTGCATGACCACATCGTTCGTCAGATCGAGCTGGCCGAGCAGGCCGAGGACCCGGCCGAGCAGCGGGCCCGCTCCACGTTCGTGGTGGTCGGCGCGGGCTACACCGGCACCGAGGTCGCCGCGCACGGGCAGCTGTTCACCGACGCGCTGCACGCCCAGCGGCCCCGGCTCACCCTCCGCCCCCGCTGGATGCTGCTCGATGTCGCGTCGCGGGTGCTGCCGGAGCTGGACAAGCGGATGTCGGACACCTCGCACAAGGTGCTCAACCGGCGTGGGGTGGACGTGCGGATGGGCACTTCGGTGGCCGAGGCGACCTGCGACGGGGTGAAGCTCACCGACGGCGAGTACGTGCCGACCTGCACGCTGGTGTGGTGTGTGGGGGTGCGCCCCGACCCGTTCGTCAACGAGTTGGGCCTGCGGACCGACCGGGGTCGACTGGTCACCGACGAGTTCCTCAACGTGCCCGGCTATCCGGAGGTGTACGCCTGCGGCGACGCCGCCGCGGTGCCCGACCTCGTCAACCCGGGCAAGGTCTGCGGGATGACCGCCCAGCACGCGCAGCGGCAGGGCAAGCGCGCGGCGTACAACATCGCCGCGTCCTACGGTTTCGGCAAGCGCAAGCCGTACAAGCACCACGACCTGGGCTGGGTCGTCGACCTGGGTGGCAAGGACGCGGCGGCGAACCCGTTGCAGGTCAACCTGGCCGGGCTGCCGGCCAAGGCGGTCACCCGGGCGTACCACCTGATGGCGATGCCGGGAAACCGCACGCGGGTCACCGCCGACTGGGCGCTGGACGCCGCGCTGACCCGCTCGGCGGTCCAGCTGGGGTTGGTGCCGGCCAACGCGGTGCCGTTGGAGAGCACCTCACCCGAGGTCGCGACGCGGGCCCGCTGAAGCACGCACCACCCGGCCGGTCAGCCCTGCGGGGCGGGACCGGCCGGTCGGCGTGACCGCGTTTCCGGACCGGCCGGTGGGGCGGGCCGGAGTCGGCGTGGCCCATACTCGCGCAGCAGCGTCTGCACGATGCCGGCGGCGGGGATGGCCAGCAGCGCGCCGAGCAGGCCGGCCAGCTCCGCGGCGAGCAGCACGCTGACCAGCACGGTCAGCGGGTTGAGCCGGACCGCCCGGGACAGGATGAGCGGCTGGAGCAGGTGGTTCTCGACCTGCTGGTAGACCACGAAGAAGACCAGCACGACGATCCCGGCAGTGGGGGAGTGCAGGAAGCCGGCCCCGGCCGCGATCACCGCGCCCAACGTCGCACCAACGAGCGGTATCAGGTCGGTCACCGCCACCAACAGGGCGATCACGGCCGCGAACGGCACGCCGGTGAGGGCCAGCACCACGTAGGTCAACAGCCCGCAGATCACGCTGATCAGCAGGTTGCCGGTGAGGTAACCGGTGACGGTGCGCGACACCTCCCGGCCGACCCGGCGCAGCCGGTCACCCTGACCGTCCCCGGCCGCCGCGAGCAGGCGGCGGGTGATCCGCGGCGCCTCCAACACCATGAGGTACGCCAACACGACGACCGTGACCAGCCCGGCGACCGTTTCGACGACGCCGCGCAGCACGCCCACCGCGGGTTGACGCAGTCGGGTGCCCAGATCGCGGAGCTGGTCGGAGTGTTCGCTGACGTACCGGCGTGCGCCGGTGCGCTCCAGCAGCTGCCCCAGCGGACCCCGGCCGGCGCGGGCGTCGTGCAGCAGCTCGGGCGCCCGGTCGGCGAACCGGCCCAGCTCCCCGAACAACGGCACCAGGATGAGCGCGCCCAGGAGCGCCACCAGCACGAAAGCAGCGAGGAACACCAGCAGCGTGGCCAGGGCCCGACGCCGGACGAGACGCCGTTGCAGCCGGTCCACGAGGGGCTTGAGCGCCACGGCGAAGAACGCGGCGACCACGACCCAGACCAGCACCCGCCGGGTCGCGTACACGAACGCCAGCGCGAACGCGGTCGCCAGGACCAGACCGATCACGATCAGGGTGTGACGGGCGGTCACCCGATCGTCGGCGTTGCTCATCCGCCGCGCCTTCCCCCCGCTCGCCGTCGGAAACCCGGCATTGCGGGCGCGACGGTGTGTTCTGGTCCAGACGCGAGCCGACAGGGCGTAGGTGCTCAGCGGTCGTCGTCGGTGACGGGTTGGGCGCCGGCGACGAAGGTGTCGAGCGCGGTGGCGTGCAGCAGACCGCCGGGCACCGGGTCACGCAGGGCCGCCACCGCCAGCCGCCCGACCAGCAGGCCGCCGGGGCGCGACGTCGCGGCCAGCACCAGGTTTCCGTACCGCCGGCCGCGTAGCATCCGCCGGTCACCGAGGATGCACACGTCGGCGAAGACCGCCCGCAACGTGGCCACCTGCGCCCGGGTGCCGACCAGTGGCGGCAGGTCCGTGACGTTGACCAGGTACGTCCCGTCCGGGCGCAGGGTGCGGGCCACCTCGGCGGCGAACTCGACGGTGCGCACGTGCCGGGGCATCTGGGCCGCCCGGTAGATGTCGGCGATCACCAGGTCGTAGGAACCGGCCGGGGCGGCGGTGAGCGCGTCCCGGGCGTCGGCGACCTCCACCCGCACCTGCGGCGGCAGCGGCGGCAACTCCCGGGCGACCAGCTCCACCACGGCGGGGTCCCGCTCGACGACGCGTTGCGGGGAGCCGGGCCGGGTGGCGGCCAACCATCGGGGCAGCGTCAACGCGCCGCCTCCCAGGTGCAGAACGCTCAACGGGACGCCGGCCGGGGCCGCCACCTCCACCGCCGAGGCGATCCGTCGGACGTACTCGAAGTGCAGGTGCAGGGGATCGGAGACATCCACGTACGACTGCTCGACCCCTGCGGACAGCAGTGTCCGCCCGGTCCGGCGGACCGGGTCGGCGACCAGCTCCAGCCGGTCGGCGGCGCGGTTCATGACCGGCACGCTAGCCGAGCCCACGGTCCACGACGCCGGTGGCCCGGCACGGCCGACGGGCCGGCGGAGCGGGGATGATCCCCGTCCGCCGGCCCGCCCGGGTCAGGGCTGCCGGTCAGCCGCCGGCCATCCCGGCCCCCACCTCGTCGATCGCGTCGTCGATCTGGTGGGCGAGGTCCACGTCGAGCGCGGTCACCCCGTCGGCCTGACTGGTCCGTACGGTCAACACGGCGGCGGTGCCACCGGGGCGTCCGATGCTCGGGCCGCGGCCGTTGTCCTGGCGCAGCCGGTCGAGCCGGGCGAGCACCCGGTCCAGGTTGTCCGGTGGCAGCGCGACCACCCGGTAGAGGCCCTGGCTGTCGCCGGCCCAGTACGGCAGGTCGTCCAGTGCCGCACTGATCTCGTCCGCGTCCAGGGTGGGCGTGGTGGTGGAGGCGCCGACGAGGCCACCACCGGCCTCCGGTGGGTTCAGCAGGTCACGCAGACCGTCGGGTACGTGCAACGACTCGACCAGGTCGCCGTCCTGTTCGGCGAGCGCGGCGATCGTCGCCTCGGCCTGGTAGCGGGCCTGCTCCGGGGTGTTGCCGCTGATCCGGCCCACCTCGGCCAGGAAGCCGGGCAGGTCCTGGTGACGCTCGATGCCGTCGACCGGCAGCACGTCGTGCAGGGACGCGGGCACGGCCGCGAGCAGGCGCTGCCGCTCGGCCGCCTCCAGCGCGAACGCGAGGACCAGCACTGTCGCCTCGGTGCCCACCTTCGCCGTCTTGAAGTCGACCCCGGCCCGACGCCGGACCTCGTCGACGAGGTCGTGGTAGCCCATGGTGCTCACGCCGGCCGCGCCGCTGGGCGGGGACGGCTGTGGCCTCGGGTTGTCGGCGGTGCCGAGTGGCGGCGGCGCCGGCCCGCCACGCGTGCTGTCCGGTTTGTGCAGCCCGGCGGCCGGTGGGCCGGCCCGCTTGCCCGAATCGAGGCTCTTGAGCTGCTTGGTGGCGCTCAGGCTGGCGCCGATCTCACTGGGCTGGCGATTCTGTTCCCGGGCCTGCCGGGCCAGTGCCCGGCGCCTCTGGTTGTCGCCTTCCATCTGCTTGCGCATGCTGGCATCCCTTCCGCTGGGGATCGTGGCTGCTCCGGTCGCGTTCCCGCCGTCCCCGAGAAGGAAACGGAGGCCGCCGGCCGGGTCGGACCGGCCTTCGCCACGCTTCATCCGGGCGGGGTGAGGGGTGCTCACCCGCTCGGCCCGCACGATCAGCTCAGGACCGGAGTTCTTCCGAGGTACGCGGAAGGAAGGTCGTCATGAAACAGATCGTCGAGATCGTCCCCGCTCGACCGGGCTGGTACGCGCGCTGGCAACTCACGCCCGAACTCACCAGGTGTTACCCGGTGAGCCTGTGGGCGCTGCTGGAGGAGGCCGACGGGACGGGCCGCGAGGTGGTCGGCATGGACTGCATCGGCCAGTGGCCCGGCGCGGACGACAACGAGGCGGGTGGGCAGTTCGTCCGCTACCTGTACCAGACGCCCGATTCGGGACAGCCCGAGGACGTCGAACCGCCCTCGACCGGCGAACTGCGCGAGAGCGGCCCCCGGCTCCAGCCGGTGACGGCACCCTAGACATTCCTCCGGCCCCCGACCCCAGGTCCCAGGGTCGGGGGCCACCCCGTCCCGGGGTGGCCGGAGATCAGCCGGTGGCGCGCAGGTCGCCGACGTGCTCGACGGCCAGCAACTCGGTCAGGCCGGTGCGGTCGAGCATCCGCTGCAACTGCGGGCTGACCCCGGTCAACCGGATCGCCCGGGCGATCCGCAGCACCACCAGCAGCGCGCTGAGCCCGGAGGAGTCGCAGAGACTCACGCGGGTCAGGTCGATCAGCACCTCGTCGTCGCCGCTGAGGTCGGCCGCCACGGCGGTCAACTCGGGCGCGGTGTCGTAGTCGAGCTCTCCGATCAGCTGAAGGAGGACGTGCCCGGCGTCGAGCCGGGTCGTCTCGATGGTCAACAGCTGATCGGACATCCCACCATGTTCCCAGCCCTGCGGGAGAACGCAAAGCCGGGGGCGACATCCGCGCGTCCAAATCGACCGCCCGGCACCCTTCAGGCCGTGGTGGCGACGCTCGGCAACGGCTCTGAGGTGCCGGTTTCCGCGGGCCGGCGTAGGGTGGTCGGAAGACTTTTGACCATGGACGCCGGTTCCGGCACGGGTTCGGGTGGACGACAAGGAGTGAGGCTCAGCTGGTGACTGCTACCGACGTCAGGGACTGGGACCCGGGCGACGGACGGCTTCCCACGCCGAGTACGACACGGTCCCCGGCGTGGTCCGCCGACGTCACGCCCCGATCCACCGCCGCGCTGCCGCCGCTCGCCCCCGACCGGGATCCGGCCGCCCCCGACTGGTCCGAGGTCGTCGAGCACTTCCGGGAGGGCCTTGTCGTCTGCGACGCCGACGGCGTCGTACGACACGTCAGTCCGGTGGCCGAACGACTGCTGCCCGAGGTGACGCCCGGCGAGCTGCTCAGCGCGGCCGGTGTGCCCGGGCTGAGCGACGGCGACGCCGGTGGCTTCACCCATCACGGGCGCCGGCTCACCGCCCGCCAGGTGCCCCTCTCCGGTGCCCGCTGCTGCTGGTACGTCGAGGACGTCACCGACAGCGTCAGCCGCGCCGACGCGCTGCTCGCCGAGCGGGCCCGCTCGGCGTTCCTGGCCGTGGTCGGTGACAAGCTCGGCAACCCACTGCACCCCGACCGGGCCGCTGCCGCGGTCGTCCGCCTCGCCGTGCCGACCCTGGCCGAGGTGGCCGTGCTCGTGCTCGCCCCCCGTGGCGGTCGCGCCCGCTGGTGGCGGGCCTCGCGCTCCGACGACGAGGCCCCGACGGTCGACAGCGGTGTGCTGGCCGGCGGGGACCTGCCGACCGCCATCGCCGACGGGCTGACCGGGGTCGAGCCGCACGCGGTCGACTGGCTGGTCGAGCAGGCGGTCGACGCCGGCTGGCTGCCCGGGCTCGCCGGCACCGAGAGCGCCGCCCGGGTCGTCCCGCTGCCCGGCCGCGACGCGCCCGTCGGCGTGCTGCTGGTGGCCCGCCGCTCCACCCGCTGGTACGACGAGGCCGACGTCGAGCTGGCTCGCGCGTTCGCGGCCCGTGCCGGCGCGGCGCTGACCACCGCCCTGCTCTACCGCGACCAGGCGGAGGTGGCCGACACCCTCCAGGCCAGCCTGCTGCCGGTCGAGCCGGCCGAGGCCGCTGGGGTGCAGTGGGGCACCGCGTACCGGCCCGCCCAGGCGGGGCTGCGCATCGGCGGCGACTTCTACGGCTCGCACCGGCTCGCCGACGGGGGCTCGGTGTTCTTCCTCGGCGACGTGTCGGGCAAGGGCGTCGAGGCGGCCGTCTTCACCGGCCAGTTACGTCAGTGCCTACAGGCGTTGCACCGGTTGGAGTCGCACCCCGGGCGGTTGTTGCGGCTGCTCAACGACGCGCTGCTGGAAACCACCCAGGCGCACGGCCAGGGCCGCTTCGCCACGATGGTGCTCGGCGTGGCCCGCCCACAGCGCGACGGCGGCCTGACCCTCACCATGGCCGGCGGTGGGCACATGCCGCCGCTGGTGCTGCGCAACTCCGGTGAGGTGGAGTCGGTGCCGCTGAGCGGCATGCTGATCGGTGTGGTGCCCGACCCCCGCGTCGGTGAGGTGACCGTACGGCTCGCGCCGGGGGAGACCTGCCTGCTCTACAGCGACGGGGTGACCGAGGCCCGGGGTGGCCGCCGCGGCGACGAGCAGTTCGGCACGGAACGCCTGGTCGCCGCCGTGACCGGCTGCCAACGGATGCCCGCGCCGGCCCTGGCCGAGCGGGTCGAGCAGGTCACCTGCGACTGGTTGGCGCACCGCGACCACGACGACATCGCGGTGCTGGCGCTGCGGGCGGCCGGTCCGGGTGGTCGCGGGTCGCGGCACCTGCACTCGGTGCCCGCGCAGGCCGGCGCCGACCGACAGAGGGAGACCGACGCGTGACCGCTGCCACGACGGCCGCCGACCCGACCGACGCGTACGCCGGCTATCTGGACTGCCTGGCCGACGCCGACGAGTACGCAGCGATCGACATGGCGATCGGCCTGCTCGACGCGGGCGTGCCGGCGGAGCGGGTGCTGCTCGACCTGGTCGCGCCCGCGCAGTCCGAGGTGGGCGAGCGCTGGGCGCGCAACGAGTGGAGCGTCGCCCAGGAGCACGCCGCCACGCACATCAGCGAGCAGGTGGTGGCGGCGGTCGCCGCGCATGCCAACCCGCGCCCGACCGGCGGGCGGGTCGTGGTCGCCTGCATGGACGGCGAGTGGCACGCGCTGCCGCCCCGGCTGGTGGCCGAGGTGCTGCGGTTGCGTGGCTGGCAGGTGACCTTCCTGGGCGCCAGTGTCCCGGCTGCGCACCTCGTGTCGTACCTGCACCGCTACGACGCCCACGCGGTCGCGTTGGCGTGCGCGTTGCCGATGCGGTTGCCGTACGCCCACCGGATGATCGAGGCCTGCCGTCGTTCCGACGTGCCGGTGGTGGTCGGTGGGCGTGGGTTCGGTGCGGACGGTCGGTGGGCGCGCCGACTCGGTGTGGCCTGGGCGCCGAACGCGCCCGCGGCGGCCGAGCTGATCGCCGACGAGCGGGCGCTGCGCGGGGTGCCGCCGGCGCGGCTGGCCCACCTGGCCGACGACGAGTACGCCAGCCTGGTGCGGCGTCGTGGCGAGCTGATCGACAGCGCGTTGGCCGACCTGCGGGAGCGGGTGCCGGCGACACGGGCCTACAGCCCCACCCAGTTGGACGCGACGGTGAGCGACCTGGGTCACATAGTGGATTTCCTGGCCGCGGCGGTCTACGTCGACGACCCCTCGTTGTTCACCGAGTTCGTGGAGTGGCTGTCGGAGATCCTGCTGAGCCGTGGGGTGCCCGCCGGCGCCGTCGCCCAGCCTCTGGATCACTACGGCGTCGCGTTGCGTGACTTCCCCCGGGCGGTGCGTGTGCTGGCCCTGGGGCGCGCCGTGCTGCCCGCCGCCGACCGCTGACGGACCCGTCGCCGGCTACCAGGGCCGGTCGGCGGACGAGCCGACACTGCGTATACTTGCCGCACTGCAAACGTCCCACCCCAGGGTGGAGCGAGGGGGAGAACGGTGACGTTCAGCGTCCGCCACGTCGAGCGCGACGGCGGTGTTGCCTGTCTGCGCCTCACGGGCGAGCTGGACCTGAGCACCGCTCCCGAGCTGAGTGCCGCGATCGACCGGCTCTCCGCCGCTGGCGAGACCCGGGTGCTGCTCGACCTCACCGACCTCACGTTCTGCGACTCCACCGGGATGGCCGTGTTCGTCCGCGGCGACAACCGGGCGGCGGCCGAAGGCGGTTGGCTGCGGCTCACCGGCGCCAGTGGCCGGGTCGAGCGGGTGCTGCGGGTCACCGGCCTGGCCGACGTGCTGCGGTACGAACCGGAGGCGGTCGACCCCGCGTCGCGCAGTGCCTCCTGATGGGCTACATTTCCCCGCCAGCGCGGTGACCGTCCGGTCCCGTCCCGCCGACCCGAAGCAGGTAGTGATGGGCGCAGACAGCGCGCAGCCGGTACGCATCCTGGTGGTCGACGACGACCCGGGCGACGTGCTGATGATCGAGGAGGCGTTGGCGGATTCCGACGTCGACAAGGTCATCGACGTGGTCAGCGACGGCGAGGAGGCGATGGAGTTTCTCCGCGCCGAAGGCCGGCACGAGCACGCCCGCCGCCCGGACGTGATCCTGCTCGACCTGAACATGCCGCGGATGGACGGTCGGCAGGTGCTGGGCGCGGTGAAGCAGGACGAGGATCTGCGGACCATCCCGATCGTCGTGCTGACGACCTCCAACGCCGACACCGACATCGTCGGCAGCTACACGCTGCAGGCCAACGCGTACGTCACCAAGCCGATCGACCTGGACGACTTCAACGACGTGGTCCGCCGCATCGACGAGTTCTTCGGCCGGGTTGTCGTGCTGCCCAAGCGCGTCTGACGCGGGCCCCGCCGCGCACGCATGCTGAACATTTTTCCCGAACCCCCTCGGCCGTCGCCCTCTGGGCCGAGGATCCAGGTGGGGAAGTAACAGCAGCTGCCTGGGGGGCGACAGTATGAGGTTCTCCGTCGTTGAGACCGGCTACGACCAGCGGCAGGTGGATTCCTGCCTGGACGAACTGGGGATCCGGTTGTCCCGGCTGGCGGCGCGGGCGCAGGGTGCCGCCGGAGCGACCCGGGAGTGGGACGAGATCCGCGAGGAGGCCACCTGGCTCAGCGGGCTCCTGCAGAGGTTGGACCTCGGTGACACCTCCGCCGGCCGGCACGCCGGTGACGGCGCCCGGCGCGAGGCAGCCGACCTCCGGGCCCAGGCCCGTGCCGAGCTGGCCGAGGCCCGCGAGGAGGCACGGCAGGTGCGGGAGCGGGCGTACGCCGACGCCGTGCAGGCCCGACGGGACTTCGAGGCGGCGCTGTACGTCCGCCGGCGACGTGAGGCTCGGGTGGACGAGATCCTCAGCCAGGTGACGGAGGACCAGGTGCCCGCCGACACCCCTACCGCGGCTGCCGGCGTGCCGGGAAGTCGGGTGGGAGTCGGCGGGCAGGACACGGCCGCGGAGCAGCCGCCCGGCCGTCGCTGACGCCGGAAGGCCGTTGCGTGGGTGCCCGGCTCAGGCGGTGAGCGCCGCCACGACGGTGGTCGCCCGGTCCTCGTGCTGCGCGTACGCGTCGGGGTAGGCGGAGATCTGCACGGACTGGGCGGCGTAGGTGATGCTCATGTCCTGCCAGCCGGGGATCTCGTTGAGCGCGGTGTAGAAGGCCCGTGCGGCGTACGACGGGCGCATCAGTTCGGCCACCGTGCCCCAGCCGCTGCTGGGTCGCTGCTGGAACAGCCCGACCGAGTCGTGGTCGGAGCCACTGCCCTGGTTCGGGTAGTTCGCCGACTCCGGCAGGACGTCGCTGGCCAGGTTGTAGAGGTTGCTCTCCTGCATCGCGGTGGCCAGTGCCACCACCAGGGCGCGGCGCGGCATCTTCATGTCCAGGCCGACGTCCACGATGATCTTCGCGTTGTCCATCTGTGCCTGGTCGAGGCCGGCGACCGGTCGGGGTCGGCGGGGCTTGACCGGCTTCTTGGGCGCCTTGCGCACGACTGTGGGGCGCGGGGTGGGCGACGCCGCCGTCGGGCTGGGCAGGACCCGCGCGGGGGCGAGGTCGCGGTCCAGTGACCGGGAGGCGCGCTCGTCGGCGATGGCGGCACGGTCGGCCACGGCCTCGGCGAGCGGCTCCACGGCGCGGGGCGCGTCGTCGCTGCCCCGGGCGGTGGCCACCGCGACGAGGCCGAGACAGCAGGTGACACCGGTGGCCAGGGCCACCCGCACCGGGGTCGAGCCCAGCAGGGTGTGCCGGGGCGGTTCGGGGACGCGGTGACGGCCGATCGTCCGTTCGGTTGATGCGGCGTCGCCCGGATGGGTGGTCGGGCGCGCGTCGGTCAGCTTCTGGTCGGAGGGGTCGTCGGGATGCACCTGACGAGGCTAAAGACCCAATTGCTCGATATCGCCTGCCCGTACAGTGGCCTGCGCCACAGTTTGTCCCGATCTTGGGGATTTCCGGGGGCGAAGGTGCAGCAAGAGCGATCAACCTCGTGGATCGGGCCAGACGGGTATTACCGATTTGCTGGGCTAATGCGACCACGCCACCGCGATTGGCGTCCCGCATGAGACCGCGCGACAGGCTCAGCCGAACGGGCGGTGCCAGTTCCCTCGAACGGTCCGCAGCGCCTCGCCCGCCTGCCCATCGGGAGCCGTCGTCACCCGGATCTCAGTGTCGACCGTTCTCCGCCGGCGTGACGGTCAGCCGGTGCCTGCTGGTGTCGCCGCTGGAGAACGGCCAGAGCCGGTCGGCGTACTCGACAAGGTCGGCCAGCTGATCCCGACTCAGGCCGGCGGACGAGATCTCCGCGTGCACGTCGGCCCGGTACCGGCCGTCGTCGTCGCGCCCCAGCTTCGCCTCCGCCCGGACCTGGACGGTGTGCGCCTCGTCGGTGATCTCCCCGGCCACCTCCACGGCCGCGTGGTGCAGGCAGGAGGCGAAGGCCGCGGCCAGCAACTGTTCCGGGGTCAACCCGGTGCAGTGCGGCGCCAGCGGCGAAGCCAGCGCGGTGGAGAGCTCGCCATCGTCGGTGCGTACGTGACCGCCCTCGGCGGTCGCTGTGGCCTCACGCAGCCAGGAACTCTTTTCCGGCATCGCGTTTCTCCCGTCGCTCACCGGCTCGGCTACCCGGCCACCTCCCGGCGAAACGCCGGAGGCCCTACCGGCGTCAGCGCCCGGCGCTGCGGTAGGACTCGTCGAACACCGCCACCGCCTCGGTGGGCTCCGCTGCGGCCCGTTCGGTCCACGGTGAGGTCGGAGCCGCGTGGCGGGCCGTCGGGATCATCATCGGCACGTACACCCGGGCGTCCACCGCCTCGGCCAGCAGCAGCGCCGCGACCAGGCTGGTGGGACGCTGCCCGGGCTCGTCGGCAAGACAGGAGTGGCACAACTCCACCACCTCCGGCGGGAGCCCGTCGATCTCGGGCAGCGGCTCCGGTGGCTGACGTCGGCGTACGCCGAGCAGTTCGCTGGCGGTGACCGCGTCGTACGGCAGGCGGGCGGTGAGGCTGTAGTAGAGCAGCACTCCGAGGGCGTACATGTCGGCTGCCGGGGTGGCCGGCTCCCCGTCCAGCTGCTCGGGCGCCAGGTACGCCGGGGTGCCCAGCACGACCCCGGTCGGCAGCGGGTCCGGTGCGCCGGCCGGGATGGCGATGCCGAAGTCGAGCACCTTCACCCCCGCCGGGGTGAGCATGACGTTGGCCGGTTTGACGTCGCGGTGCACGATGCCCTCCGCGTGCGCGGCGGCCAGCGCCGCGGCGACCTCCGCGCAGACCCGCACCGAGATCCGCCAGTCCAGCGGCCCGGCCCGCAGGTGCGCGGCGAGCGTCTCACCCTCGGCCAGCTCCATCACGATGTAGGGCACCGGCCGGCCGGGCCAGGTCGACGAGGTGCCGAAGTCGTGCACGCTCGCCACGTTCGGGTGCACCAGGCGGGCGGCCGACCGGGCCTCCGCGCGGATCCGTTCCACCGGGCCGTCCTGGTCGCCCGGGCCGGGCAGGATGAGCTTCACCGCGACCGAGCGGTCGAGCACCTGGTCGTGTGCCCGCCACACCTCGGACATCCCACCCACGCCGATGCGCTCCTCGAGCTGATACCGCCCGTCCAGCGTGCGCATCGACCACTCCTCGTCCCCGCCCCGCCGACGACGGGTGCACCGGACGCGGTACCCGGGCTCCGAGCTGGGCAAACCGCAGCGGCATTCCGGGCGACCCCCGCGCGCAGCGCGCTGCGCCGACGGCGGCGGGTGCGGTAGCTTGCGAGCCAGAGCCGGTGTCACCGATTGTGCCGGCACGGTCACCCGAGAGGGCGCTGCGATGAGCGAGGTCACCGTACGCTTCGTCGGCGGGCCCGCGGACGGTCTGGTCCGGTTGCTGCCGGCCGGGTCGGACGGCGCCCCACCATCACGTTGGATCATGCGGCACCCGGACGGCACCGGTCCGGTCCAGCCCGGTCCCGACCACCTCTACGAACGCGACCGGCCCGACGACGCGGGTGGCTGGAGCATGCGCTTCGTGCGCACCGACGCGTACGGGGTGTCCGAGTGACCACGAGGCGGGGCTGACCGGTGGCGACGCCGGCGTCCCGTCGGCCCGGCCGCACAGCTGGGGCACAGCCTCCACAGGGGCGCGGCACAGGCGTCGCGGCCACGATGGCGGACATGGTCATGAACGGGCAGGGCGCGCCGAGCCGGATCGAGCTGCGCCGCCCCGACGGTGAACCCGTACGGGTGCTGGTGGTCGACGACGAACCCACCCTCACCGACCTGCTGTCGATGGCGCTGCGCTACGAGGGCTGGCAGGTCCGCAGCGCCGGCAACGGCATGGCGGCGTTGAGCGCCGCCCGGCAGTTCCAGCCGGACGCCGTGGTGCTCGACGTGATGCTGCCCGACCTGGACGGCTTCCAGGTGCTGCGCCGGCTGCGCGAGCACGCCCCCACAGTGCCGGTGCTCTTCCTGACCGCCCGCGACGCGGTGGAGGAACGCATCGCCGGGTTGACCGTCGGCGGCGACGACTACGTCACCAAGCCGTTCAGCCTGGAGGAGGTGATCGCCCGGCTGCGCGCGCTGCTGCGCCGCTCCGGCTTCGCGGTCGCCACCCGGGAGGACGCCGTTCTCACCGTCGGCGACCTCAGCCTCGACGAGGACAGCCACGAGGTGCGCCGGGACGGCCAACTGATCACCCTCACCGCGACGGAGTTCGAGCTGCTGCGCTATCTGATGCGCAACCCCCGCCGGGTGCTCAGCAAGGCGCAGATCCTCGACCGGGTGTGGAACTACGACTTCGGTGGCCAGGCCAACGTGGTGGAGCTGTACATCTCGTACCTCCGCAAGAAGATCGACGCCGGCCGGGCACCGATGATCCACACCCTGCGCGGCGCGGGCTATGTCCTCAAACCCGCCGAGTAGACGCCGCCCGCTGCGCGCCGCCCGCCGCTGGCTGGCCGGCCGCTCCCTGCGTACCCGACTGGTGTTTGCCCTTCTCGCGCTGCTGGCGGTGGTCAGCGTCGCCATCGGTGGGCTCACCACAGTGGCGCTGCGGCACTTCCTGATCGAGCGGCTCGACGCCCAACTGGCCCCCGCGACGGTCATGCGGGGTGACCGTCCGGGGCGGCCGGCGTTTCCGGGCACCGGGCCGGCCATCCCGCCCGGCTTGCCGTCCGGCACTGTGGTCGCCGAGGTCACCGACGGCCGGGTGACCAGCGCGCGGACCCTGACCAACAGCCCGTCCAGTGACGACCCGTTCCCCGACGAGCAGTCCGTTCCGGTCGACGAGGTCGCCACCCTGGCCGACGTGCCGGTCGGCACCGAACCACGCACCGTCGACCTCGGCGCCCGCGGCGACTACCGGGCGGTCGGCCGGCAGTACTGGGACGGCAGGGTCCGCGTCGTCGCGATCC
Organism: Micromonospora sp. M61; assembly: GCF_018070245.1. Lineage (NCBI taxonomy): Bacteria > Bacillati > Actinomycetota > Actinomycetes > Micromonosporales > Micromonosporaceae > Micromonospora > Micromonospora sp. M61. The sequence continues at coordinate 71,828 of NZ_JAGPYA010000028.1, forward strand.
CCCTCTCGGGCGTCCAGGAGATCGTCTGGCGGATGGTCACCGCGCAGGCCGCGGTCGCGGCCATCGGGCTGGTCATCGCCGGGGCGGCCGGCGCGCTGATCGTCCGGGCCACGCTGCGCCCGCTCAACCGGGTCGCCGCCACCGCCACCCGGGTCACCGAGCTGCCCCTGGACCGCGGTGAGGTGGCGCTCGCCGTCCGCGTCCCGGCCGCGGACACCGACCCGCGCACCGAGGTCGGTCAAGTCGGCGCGGCGCTGAACCGGATGCTGGGCCACGTCGCCGACGCGCTCTCCGCCCGGCAGGCCAGCGAGACCCGGGTACGCCAGTTCGTCGCCGACGCCAGCCACGAGTTGCGCACACCCCTGGCCGCGATCCGCGGCTACGCCGAGGTGGCCCGGCGTGGCCGCGACGAGGTTCCTCCCGACGTGGCACACGCGTTGCGCCGGGTGGAGTCCGAGAGCACCCGGATGACCAGCCTCGTCGACGACCTGCTGCTGCTGGCCCGCCTCGACACCGGCCGGCCGCTCGCGGTCGACCCGGTCGACCTGACGGCCCTGGTGGTGGACGCGGTCAGCGACGCGCACGTCGCCGGCCCCGAACACCACTGGCAGCTCGGCCTGCCCGAGGTCGCCATCCGGGTTCCCGGTGACGCCGCCCGGCTGCACCAGGTGGTGGCGAACCTGCTGGCCAACGCCCGGGTGCACACCCCACCCGGCAGCACCGTCACCACCACACTGGCCGTCGACGCGGGCAGCGCCGTGCTCACCGTCGCCGACGACGGGCCCGGGATACCGGCGGAGTTGCAACCGGAGATGTTCGAGCGGTTCGCGCGCGGCGACAGCTCCCGGTCCCGGGCGCACGGCAGCACCGGCCTCGGTCTGGCGATCGTGGCGGCCGTCGTGGAGGCCCACCACGGCACTGTCGACGTCGACAGCCGCCCGGGGCGGACCGTGTTCACCGTCCGGTTGCCGAATCCCACAGCTGACGCATAGTCGGCGCACGGCGTCGCGCCAGCCCGGCCGTCGAGGCTGGCCGCATGGACAGAACCGAGACCCTGCCGACGGCACCCGCCGCATCCGAGCCGCCGACGGCCACGCGCCCCGAGGAGCACCAGCCGCCGGCGCGCCGATCCCCGGCCTGGGCCACGCCCGCGCTGGTGGTCCTGCTGCTCGCCACCGGCCTGCTCTACCTGTGGGGCCTGGGCGCCTCCGGCTGGGCCAACTCGTTCTACGCGGCGGCCGTGCAGGCCGGATCGGTGAGCTGGAAGGCGTTCCTCTACGGCTCGTCGGACGCCGCCAACTCCATCACCGTCGACAAGACACCCGCGTCGCTGTGGCTGATGGCGCTGTCCGTGCGGATCTTCGGGCTGAACAGTTGGGCGATGCTCGTCCCACAGGCGCTCTGCGGGGTCGCCTCGGTGGGCGTGCTGTACGCGACGGTGAAGCGCTGGTACGGGCCGGGCGCCGCTCTGATCGCCGGAGCGGTCCTCGCGGTCACCCCCGTGGCGACGCTGATGTTCCGGTTCAACAACCCCGACGCGCTGCTGGTCCTGCTGCTGGTCGCCGGGGCGTACGCCACAGTGCGCGCCCTGGAGACGGCCAGCACCCGGTGGATCGTGATGGTCGGCGTGCTGGTCGGCTTCGGCTTCCTCACCAAGATGCTCCAGGCGTTCCTGGTGGTGCCGGTCTTCGCCGGGGTGTACCTGCTGGCCGCGCCGACCGGGCTGTGGCGCCGGGTCCGGCAACTGCTGCTGGCGGGCCTGGCGGTGCTGGTCTCCGCCGGCTGGTGGGTGGCGCTCGTCGAGCTGGTCCCGGCCAGCGCCCGCCCGTACATCGGCGGGTCGCAGGGCAACAGCGTCCTGGAACTCACCCTCGGCTACAACGGCCTCGGCCGGATCACCGGCGACGAGGTGGGCAGCGTCGGCGGCGGTGGAGCGCGGCCGGGAGGCGGCGGTGGCCCGTTCTCCGGTCAGACCGGCGTGCTGCGGATGTTCGGCGGCGAGATCGGCGGTCAGATCTCCTGGCTGCTACCGGCCGCGCTGATCCTGCTGGTGGCCGGCCTGCTGGTGGCCGGTCGCGCGGCCCGCACCGACCGCACCCGGGCCGGGCTGCTGCTGTGGGGCGGCTGGCTGCTGGTCACCGGCCTGATCTTCAGCTTCATGTCCGGGATCTTCCACGCCTACTACACGGTGGCGCTCGCCCCGGCGATCGGCGCGCTGGTCGGCATCGGCGTGACAGTGCTCTGGCGGCAGCGCCACCCACAGCCCGCACCGGGTGACGACGCGCCAGCCGGCTCGCGCTGGCAGCGGTGGCGTCCCCTCGCGGCCACGGCGACCCTCGCCGGCACCCTCGCGGTCACCGTCTGGTGGGCGTGGGTGCTGCTCGGGCGCAGCCCCGACTGGTACCCGTGGCTGCGCACCACCGTGCTGGTCGCCGGTCTGCTCGGCGCGGCGCTGATCCTGCTGGTCACCCGGCTTCCCCGCCGGTTGGTGCCGGTCGTCCTGGGCCTCGGCGCGGCCGCGGCCCTCGCGGGCCCGGTGGCGTACGCGGTCCAGACCGCGGCGACCCCGCACACCGGGTCGATTCCCAGCGCCGGCCCGTCCGTGGCGGGCGGGTTCGGGCGCGGCGGCTTCCCCGGCGGACGACCACCCGGCGGCATGGGACTGCCGAACGGCGGCCAGTTCCCGGGTGGCGCGCAGAACGGCGGCCAGTTCCCGGGCGGGGGCCGTGACGGCGGTCAGACGCCCACCGCTCCTGGTGGTGGTCGACAGGTACCCGGTGGGCAGGGACGCCCCGGCGGCGGGGGAATGGGCGGGCTGCTCGACACCCGCGAGCCCAGTGCCGCCCTGCGTGAGCTGCTGGAGCGCGACAGCGCCGACTACACCTGGGTCGCGGCCACCGTCGGCTCCAACAACGCCTCCGGCTACCAGCTCGCCACCGGTGACCCGGTGATGCCGATCGGCGGGTTCAACGGCAGTGACCCGTCACCGACCCTCGCGCAGTTCAAGCGCCACGTCGCCGACGGCAAGATCCACTACTTCATCGGTGGTGGCGGCTTCCGGGCCAACGGCGGCAGCTCCGCCTCCCAGGAGATGGCCGCCTGGGTCACGGAGAACTTCACCGCGCAGACCGTAGACGGTGTCACCGTCTACGACCTGAGCACCGGCAGGGACGCGTCGTGACCGCGCTCAGCGGCCCCCGGGCCGCCGTCCAGGCCCGACCCGCCGCCGGTGCGGTGCTGGACGTGGTGATCCCGGTCTACAACGAGGAGACCGACCTCGGGCCGTGCGTACGGCGGCTGCACTCGCACCTGAGCGAGCACTTCCCGTACCCGTTCCGGATCACCATCGCCGACAACGCCAGCGTCGACGACACCCTGACGGTGGCCCACGGCCTCGCCGGCGAGCTGCCCGGTGTCGAGGTGCTGCACCTGGACGCCAAGGGGCGGGGGAGGGCGCTGTCGGCGGCCTGGTCCGCCTCGTCCGCGCCGGTGCTGGCGTACATGGACGTGGACCTGTCCACCGACCTGGCGGCGCTGCTGCCGCTGGTCGCGCCGCTCATCTCCGGGCACTCCGACCTGGCCATCGGCACCCGGCTGGCGCGTACCTCCCGGGTGGTGCGCGGGGCGAAGCGGGAGGTGATCTCCCGGGCCTACAATCTGCTGCTGCGCGGCGCGTTGGCCGCGCGGTTCTCCGACGCGCAGTGCGGGTTCAAGGCGATCCGCGCCGACGTGGCCGTCGAGCTGCTGCCGTTGGTGCGCGACACCGGCTGGTTCTTCGACACCGAGCTGCTGGTGCTCGCCCAGCGGGCCGGGCTGCGCATCCACGAGGTGCCGGTGGACTGGGTCGACGACCCGGACAGCCGGGTCGACATCGTCGCCACGGCCCTGGCCGACCTGCGCGGGATGGGTCGGCTGGGCCGGGCGCTGCTGACCGGCGCGCTGCCGCTCACCGACCTGCGCGCACAACTCGGGCGGGCGCCGCTAACCGCGCGGCCGGAGCAGCTCGACCGAGCGCCGCTGAGGCAGGTGCCGGTCGGGTTGCCACGGCAACTGGTCCGGTTCGCGGCGGTGGGGGTGGCCAGCACCCTCGCGTACCTGGTGCTCTTCGTGGCCACCCGGGGCGCGCTCGGCGCGCAGCCGGCGAACCTGCTGGCGTTGCTGGTGACCGCGGTGGCCAACACGGCCGCGAACCGGCGGTTGACGTTCGGCATCAGCGGTCGGCGGCACGCCGGCCGGCACCACCTGCAGGGGCTGCTCGCCTTCGGCCTGGGCCTCGCGTTGACCAGCGGGTCGCTGGCCGTCCTGCACGCGGCGCACGCCGCTCCCGCCCGGCCCGTCGAGCTGGCCGTGCTGGTGGCCGCGAACCTGGCCGCCACTGTGCTCCGCTTCGTGTTGCTGCGCCTCGGCATGCACCACCGGCGCGCCTGAGGCGCCAGCCGGTCAGTCGCCCAGCACCTCGGCGAGGACCTCGACGACGCGTCGGGTGTGACGCCCGTCGGGGTCCTCGTCGGTGTTCAGGTCTGTGACGCTCATCCCGAGCAGCCGGTCGGCGTGGGCCAGTGGCGTGACCAGCGCGATCAGATCCGCCCAGCGGGGCCCGTCCGGCTCGGGGTAGGTCACCGCCGGCAGGTCCCGCGGGTCCACCACGTCGAGGTCGAGGTGCAGCCAGGCCGGGCCGTCCCCGCCGGTGGCCAGGCCCGCCCCGACCGTGCCCGCGCCCCGCCGCAGCAGTTCGGCGGCGGGTACCTGGTGGATGGCCGGGTCGATCCGGGCCGCCTCGGCGCGGCTGCTGTCGTCGGTGGCCGGGCGGTGCCCGAGCAGGTGGACCTGACCGGGGTCGAGCAGCGGACCGTCGCAGCCGATGGCGGCGACCGGGCCGTGCCCGGTGACGATCGAGAGGTCCATGTCGGCGGCTTCGCCGGTCGGCGACGTCACGCCGTCGAGGAAGTCCGGGTGGGCGTCGACGAACCACAGCTCGGTAGTCGGCGGCAGGGCACGGCAGATGCCGGGCAGGATGGCGCAGTCGCCGCCGAGCACCAGGGGCCGCCGGCCGTCGGCGATCAGCGCCACGACCCTGGCGGTGATGGCCGCGCCGGCCCGGACCAGGCCGGCGGCGCCGATCACCCCGCTCGCCGGGTCGCGGACAGCGTCGCGCAGGCACGCCTCGTCCACCCGGCCACCGTCGTCGGCGGCCAGGGCGTCCAGCAGGCCGGCGTCGCGCAGCGCGGCGGGGGCCCGTTCCTCACCGCGCCCAGCGCCGGACGAGTCCAGCGGCGCGTCCACGACCGTCCAGCGCACGTCCGCAGCGTACCGGCGAGGTCCGGCCTCCCGGCCACATTCTGTGGCGAGGCTGGGAGTACGCCGATGTGCCCGCGACGGCGATGACGACCGGCGTACGGTGAGGGACAAGTCCGGCTTTCTGGGTCAAAAGCCTCACCGGTGTACGCCCGGGACGCCGGTATCGAGACGGCGAGGGCAAGGAGCGATCGGTGAGACATCTGGCCTACCTGGACGCGGGATCCGGCAGCCTGATCGTGCAGGCGGTCGTCGGCGGGGTGGCCGGCGCCGCGGTCGCCGCCAAGCTCTACTGGCGACGGCTGGTCGACCGGTTCCGCCGGCAACCCACCGACCAGCGGTGAGCGGGCCGGTCCCCACGATGGCGATCTCACCCACCGAGGTACGGCCCGAACCGGCCTCCTTCCGCGACCCGGCCAACCGCGTATTCCACGTCGGCGACGAGGTGCTGCGCGGGCTGGACACCCGGGCCGCCGAGCACTGGCGGGCGCTGACCGGCAGCAGGTTCTTCCCGGCGCTCGTCGCCGCGGGCAAGGTCTGCGCCACCGAGGACGCCCCGTCGACACTGGTGCCCGCCACGGCCGGGGCGCCATGGGCCGCAGTGCTGCGCCACGAGCGCATCCCGTTCGTCTCCCACCCGTACGAGTGGTCGTTCAGCATGCTGCGCGACGCCGCGCTGCTGCACGTGGAGATCCTGCGGGCCGCGCTCGGCGAGGGCTTCACCACCAAGGACGGCTCGGCGTACAACCTCCAGTGGCACGGCACCGAGCCCGTCTTCATCGACATCGGCTCCTTCGAACCGGTCCGCGACGGCGAAGCGTGGGCCGGCTACCGGCAGTTCTGCCAGACCATGCTCTACCCGCTGATGCTCACCGCCCACCTGGGCGTCGACTTCCAACCGTGGCTGCGCGCCCGCGTCGACGGCATCGAGGCCGACGAACTGCGCCCGCTCTTCGGCGGGGCCCGCCGGCTGCGCCCCGGCGTGCTGACCCACCTGCACCTGCACGGTGCCATGCAGCAGCGCAACGCCGCCGCCAGCACCAGCGACGTCCGCGACCAACTGCGGGCCGCCGGCTTCTCCCGGGAGTTGCTGCTGGCCACCGTACGCGGCATCGAGAAACTGGTCCGCAAACTGGACCACCGCCCGGCCGGCACCCACTGGTCGGACTACCAGCGCACCTGCGGCTACTCGGCACGCGACCGGGTGGCGAAGGAGCAGTTCGTCGCCGCCTCGGTGGCCGCCGGCGCCCGACCCCGCCTGGTGCTCGACCTCGGCGCCAACGACGGCCGGTACTCCCGGCTGGCGGCCGGGCACGCCGACTACGTGGTCGCCGTCGAGCAGGACCCGGCCGTGGTCGACGAGCTGTACCGCAAGCTGCGCTCCGAGGGGCAGCGCCGGATCCTGCCACTGGTGCTGGACCTCGCCGACCCGTCACCGGGTGGCGGCTGGCGGGGCGTCGAGCGGGCCGGCTTCGCCGAACGGGCGTCCGCCGACGTGGTGCTCGCCCTGGCCGTGGTGCACCACCTGGCGATCGGGCGCAACGTGCCGCTGCCGGAGGTCATCGACTGGCTGGCCGGGCTGACCGCGCCGGGTGGCGCGGTGGTGGTGGAGTTCGTCCACCCGGACGACCCGATGGCAAGCCGGCTGCTGGCCAACAAGCCCGCCGGCCTCTTCCCGGACTACCGGCGCGACACCTTCGAGACGCTGCTGGCCGCCCGGGGTCGGATCACCGAGCGCCTGGAACTGCCCTCGGGCACCCGCACGCTCTACCGGACGGTGATGGGTGGCTGAACCCCCCGCCGCCGACCCGCCAGCGGCCTCCACGCGGTGGTACCAGGGCTGGCGCAGCGAGCTGGGCCGGCTGCTGGAGGTGACGGCGCTGGTCGGCCTGGTGGTCACCCAGCCACTGCTGGACGTGCTCGGTCGCAGCCCCGACTTCTTCCTGTTCCACCGTGCCGACCCGGCCCAGATCCTGCTGCTGGTCGCCCTGGTGGCGGTGCTCCCCACGGTCGCGGTGGCGCTGCTCGGCGCGCTCAGCCGCCTGGCCGGCCGGACCGCCCGCGCCCTCACCCACACTGGGCTGGTCGGCCTGCTGCTCGCCGCCCTCGCCGTGCAGGTGGGCCGACACGTGACGCCGCTTCGGGGCGTACCCCTGCTGCTGGTGGCCGTGCTGGCCGGAGCCGCCGGCGCGGCCGCGCACCGGCGGTGGCGGGCGCCGGGCCGGGTGCTGCGACTGGCCGCCGCCGGGCCGGTGGCCTTCCTGGCGCTCTTCCTGCTCGCCTCGCCCACCTCGGCGGTGGTGCTGCCCCGCAGCGACGGCGGCGCGGCCGGCACCGCGCAGGGCACCGGCGTGCACCCGCCGGTGGTCATGCTGATCCTCGACGAGCTGCCGTTGGTCAGCCTGCTCGGGGCCGACGGGCGGATCGACGCGACCAGGTACCCGCACTTCGCGGAGCTGGCCGGCGGCTCGACCTGGTACCGCAACGCCACCGGCGTCAGCGGGTGGACGCCCAACGCGCTGCCGGCGATGCTCACCGGCCGCTACCCGGCCAAGCCCGTCGCACCGCACTACTCGCAGTACCCGGACAACATCTTCACCGCCTTCGGCGGCCTGTACGACATCCGCGCCGAGGAGAGCATCACCCGCCTCTGCCCGCCCAGCCGCTGCGAACAGCCGGTCACCCCCGAGCAGGGGCTCGGCGTGCTGGTCCGGGAGACCGGCAAGCTGCTCGGCCGGATCGCCGGGCCCACGGAGAGCGCTGTCGACCCGGAGGACTCCTACCGGGAGCAGACCCGCGCCGAGGCCGGCCTGGACACCGCCGAGCCGGTGCCCGCCGACCCGAAGTTCCGCTGGGACAGCCTCGACGACAACCAGCCGGCCCGCTTCACCAGCTTCCTGGCCGGGCTGAAGCCCACACCCCGGCCCACCCTGCACTTCCTGCACCTGCTGATGCCGCACTCACCGTGGGCGTACCTGCCGTCCGGGGCCCGCTACGACGCCCCCGAGGACCTGCCCAACGACGGCGCCGGCTGGGTCGACCTGGCCCGGCAACGGCACCTCGCCCAACTCGGCTACACCGACCGGCTCATCGGCGAGACCCTGCGGACGCTGCGCGCCAGCGGCCTCTACGACCAGGCCCTCGTCGTCGTGACCGCCGACCACGGCGTCAGCTTCCGCCCCGGCGCCCAGGGCCGGGGCATGGACGCGATCAAGGCCGCCGCCGGCGAGGTCGCCTGGGTGCCGATGTTCGTCAAGGAACCCCGGCAGCAGACCGGCCGGGTGGACGACCGCAACTGGGAACACGTCGACCTGCTGCCGACAGTGGCCGACGAGGCCAACATCCGGCTGCCCTGGCGCGTCGACGGCCGCTCCGCCCGGCAGGCCCCGCGCACCGACGGCACGAAACACTTCTACGACCGTCCAGGCGAACCGGTCACCTTCCCCGGCGGCGTGCCCACCCCGCCGCCGCTGCCCACACCGCACCCCCTCGTCGGCACCGAGGTGCGCGCCGGCCCACCCGCCGGCAGCGCCCGGGTCGCCGACCTGGCCGCGTTCACGGCCATGGACCCGGACACCGGCACCCTTCCGGCGCTCGTCTGGGGGGACGTCCCGGACCGGATCCCGAACGGCACCCTGCTCGCGGTGGCCGTCAACGGCCGGATCGGGGCCGTCGTCCCGGTCGCGCCGGCCGACCCCGGCGGACGCCGGTTCGCCGCGCTGCTCACCGACGACAGGCTGTTTCGCGCCGGAACCAACCAGCTCGACGTCTACGAGATCGCGACGGACGGTACGCTGCGACGCCTTGCCCTCTCGTGACCTGCCACCGGGTGTCGTCCACCCCTGTCCCGCCCTCGTCCGGCCGTCGTCCGGCCCGTGTCCCGCCCAACGGGATCCCGGGTTTCCCGGCGGCCCGGTCGGGAATCGGGTGACGCATGCCTCACCGCCGAACCACGGCGGGCGTTGTCCCCCGAACCGCAATTACGGTAGAAGCGAAGGCAATTCAACGTAGATCTGCCGGCGAAGCGAGGAACCACATGACGGAAGTCAAGCTCGATCACCCCGGTGGGCAGCTGTCGATGCCGGTACATCCCGCGGTCGAGGGCCCCGCCGGTATCGGGGTGAGCAAGCTGCTGAAGGAAACCGGGATGACCACGTACGACCCCGGTTTCGTCAACACCGCCGCTGCCTCATCCGCGATCACCTACATCGACGGCGACGCGGGGATCCTGCGTTACCGGGGATACCCGATCGAGCAGCTGGCCGAGAAGTCCTCCTTCCTGGAGGTCTCGTACCTGCTCATCTACGGTGAGCTGCCGAGCGAGCAGCAGCTGACCGAGTTCACCGAGTGGATTCGGCGGCACTCGCTGCTGCACGAGGAGATGCGCCGCTTCTTCGACGGCTTCCCCCGGGACGCCCACCCGATGGCGGTGCTGTCCTCCGCGGTGAGCGCCCTGTCCACCTTCTACCAGGACAGCCTGGACCCGTTCGACTCCGAGCACGTGGAGATCTCGACGGTCCGGCTCATGGCGAAGGTGCCCACCATCGCCTCGTACGCGTACAAGAAGTCCATCGGGCAGCCGCTGCTCTACCCGGACAACTCGCTCGGGTACGTCGACAACCTGCTGCGGATGACGTTCGGCGTGCCGGCGGAGCCGTACGAGGTCGACCCGGTGATGTCGAAGGTGCTGGACATGCTCTTCGTCCTGCACGCCGACCACGAGCAGAACTGCTCCACCTCGACCGTCCGCCTGGTCGGCTCCAGCAACGCCAACCTGTTCGCCTCGGTCTCCGCCGGCGTGAACGCGCTGTTCGGCCCGCTGCACGGCGGCGCCAACCAGGCGGTGCTGGAGATGCTCCAGCAGATCCACGCCGGCGACGACGACGTCCGGTCCTTCGTCCGCAAGGTCAAGGACAAGGAGGACGGCGTCAAGCTGATGGGCTTCGGCCACCGGGTCTACAAGAACTACGACCCGCGGGCGGCGATCGTCAAGAAGGCCGCGCAGGACGTGCTCGGCCGGATGGCCAAGCCCGACCCGCTGCTGGACATCGCCATGGAGCTGGAGGAGATCGCGCTCGCCGACGACTTCTTCGTCTCCCGGCGGCTCTACCCGAACGTGGACTTCTACACCGGCCTGATCTACAAGGCCATGGGCTTCCCGACCAAGATGTTCACGGTGCTCTTCGCGCTCGGCCGGCTCCCCGGCTGGATCGCCCAGTGGCGCGAGATGATCAGCGACCCGGAGACGAAGATCGGCCGTCCGCGGCAGGTCTACGTCGGCTCCGCCGAGCGGGACTACGTCCCCTTCGCCGACCGCTGACGTCCGTCTTCCCCGCTTTCCGCAACACCGGCAGGCCGTCGACCGATCCAGGTCGACGGCCTTCCGCATTCCCGCGCGCGGCGTGGCGGCTTAGCGCAGGCCCGCTGCGGCGAGCAGGTTGCCTTCGGGGAGCGCCGGGAGGGCGCGGCCCTGGGACATGCGCTGCTCGGCGCGTTCGGCGGTGAAGGTGGCGTCCGAGGTGATGGCGGCGGCGTAGCTGGCGGCGGTGCGCTGGGCGATGGCCGACCAGCCGTACTGGTCGTGGACCATCCGGCGGGCGCGACGGGCCATGACGCGGGCGCGGTCGGAGTCGGACAGCAGGGCGTCCACGGCGTCGGTGAGACCGTCCGGGTCGTGCGGGCGGAAGGTCATGCCGGTGACGCCCGGCTCGACGATCTCGGCGAGGCCACCGGTGGCGGCGACCGCGAGTGGCGCGCCGGCTGCGGCGCCTTCCAGGGCCACCATGCCGAACGGCTCGTAGATGCTCGGCACGGCGAAGCAGTCGGACGCGGCCATCAGCGCCGGCAGGTCGGTGCCGCCGAGGAAGCCCGGCATGCTGACCATGCCGCCGAGGCCGCGGCGGTGCACCTCGGCCTCCAGTTCGGCGCGGTACGGGCCGTCGCCGGCGATGACGGCACGCAGCCCGGGGTGCCGTTCGCGCAGCCGGGGCAGTCCGGCGATGAGGTGCTGCACACCCTTCTCGTACACGAGGCGGCCGGCGAAGGTGACCAGCGGGCCGTCTCCGGCGAAGCGGGCGCGGGCGGCGGCCACGGCTCGCGCGGGCACCCGCCAGCGGTGCGGCTCGACGCCGTTGGCGACCACGTCGACCCGGCCGGCCGGTACGCCGAAGAGCGCGTTCACCTCGTCGCGCATGTAGCCGGAGCAGACGATCAGCCGGTTGGACTCACTGGTGAGCCACTGCTCGACGCCGTGGATGGTGCGGTTCATCTCTTCCGGTAGCCAGCCCTGGTGTCGGCCGGCCTCGGTGGCGTGGATGGTGCTGACCAGCGGGATGTCCAGGTGGTCGCGCAACGTCATCGCGGTGTGCGCGACGAGCCAGTCGTGGGCGTGGATGACGTCGTACGAGCCGGCCTGGGTGGCGCGCAGGGCGGTGCGGGTGAGGGTGTGGTTGAAGGCCATGGTCCAGGCCAGCAGGGAGCCGGTGGCGAGGGGGAAGGTCACCGGGTCCTCGGGGGCGCGCAGGATGCGCACGCCGTCGGCGTACTCCTCCAGGGGTGCGCCTTCGCTGTGGCGGGTGACGACGGTGACCTCGTGGCCGGCGGCGGCCAACGCGACCGACAACGCGTGCACGTGTCGGCCGAGGCCGCCGACGAGCACCGGCGGGTACTCCCAGGACAGCATGAGGATGCGACGGGTCTGCGGGGGCACCCCGGGGCCGGACTGCGTCGGCACGGGCGTGCCGGGCTGCGCGGAGAGGCCGGGCTGCGCCGGAAGCTGGAGCCGGGAGGTCACTGTGGGCCGGTGGGCCCGGTCCTTGGTGGCAGCGAGCTGCTCGTCGACCCGCAGGGTCGTCACATCAATCTCCGTCCATGCATGGTGGTACGCGCCGGCGTCAGTGGCGGCGGAGCAAGAGGTGTAAGGGGTGGCCGAGGGCCTGGCGGGGCGCGCGCGGACGCTTGCCCCCGGTCAAGGAAAGTGCATCGGGCCCAAGAACGCACCTTGAATTGGGTCATCGTGACGGAGGACACCTGGGGGTGTAGCACGCATCAGACAGGTCGTTTCCGGGCAGCGCCTGGAAGGATGGATTGGCGCGCCCGGGCCGGGGGCACTACCTGCGTGCGCGCGGGCGATCTCGGCCGGTGCGCACATAACCATGGTCTAAGGAGCGACATGCAGGTCTGGCCGGGCGAGAGGTATCCCCTGGGCGCCACCTACGACGGGATGGGCACCAACTTCGCCATCTTCTCCGAGGTGGCCGAGCGGATCGAGCTGTGCCTCTTCGACGAGTGGGACACCGGCGCGGAGCGCCGCGTCGAGCTGCGCGAGGTGGACGCCTACGTGTGGCACGCGTACCTGCCGGGCATCGAGCCGGGCCAGCGCTACGGCTACCGGGTGCACGGCCCGTACGACCCGGCGAACGGGCTGCGCTGCAACCCGCACAAGCTGCTGCTCGACCCGTACGCCAAGGCCATTGACGGTGACATCCAGTGGGACCCGGCGGTCTACGACTACGACATGTCGGAGCCGGAGCGGATGAACGAGGCCGACTCGGCGCCGTTCATGCCGAAGTCGGTGGTGGTCAACCCGTACTTCGACTGGGGCAACGACAAGCCGCCGCGCATCCCTTACCACCACTCGGTGATCTACGAGGCGCACGTACGCGGGCTGACCATGCGGCACCCGGACATCCCGGAGGAGCTGCGTGGCACGTACGCGGGCATCGCGTCCCCGCCGATGATCGACTATCTGACCCGGCTCGGGATCACGGCGATCGAGTTGATGCCGGTGCACGAGTTCGTGCACGACCACCGTCTCGTGGACCTGGGGCTGCGCAACTACTGGGGTTACAACACCATCGGCTTCTTCGCCCCGCACCACGGCTACTCCGCGCTGGGCCGCCTCGGTCAGCAGGTGCAGGAGTTCCGGGGGATGGTCAAGGCGTTGCACGCGGCCGGCATCGAGGTCATCCTCGACGTGGTCTACAACCACACCGCCGAGGGCAACCACCTCGGGCCGACGTTGAGCTTCAAGGGTGTGGACGCCCCCAGCTACTACCGGCTCAGCGAGGAGGACCGCCGCTACTTCGTCGACTACACGGGCACCGGCAACAGCCTCAACGTGCGCAGCCCCCACTCACTGCAACTGATCATGGATTCGCTGCGGTACTGGGTGACCGAGATGCACGTCGACGGCTTCCGCTTCGACCTGGCCGCCACCCTGGCCCGCGAGTTCTACGAGGTGGATCGGCTGTCCACCTTCTTCGAGGTGGTGCAGCAGGACCCGGTGGTCAGCCAGGTGAAGCTGATCGCCGAACCGTGGGACGTCGGCCCGGGCGGCTACCAGGTGGGCAACTTCCCGCCGTTGTGGACGGAGTGGAACGGAAAATACCGCGACACGGTCCGCGACTTCTGGCGCGGCGAGCCGGCCACCCTCGCCGAGTTCGCGTCGCGGATCTCCGGTTCCGCCGACCTCTACCAGGACGACGGGCGCCGCCCGTTCCACAGCATCAACTTCGTCACCGTCCACGACGGGTTCACGCTGAACGACCTGGTGTCGTACAACGACAAGCACAATGAGGCCAACGGCGAGGAGAACCGGGACGGCGAGAGCCACAACCGTTCCTGGAACTGCGGGGTCGAGGGCGACACCGACGACGAGGCGGTGCTCGCGCTGCGGGCCAAGCAGCGGCGCAACTTCCTGGCCACGCTGATGCTGTCGCAGGGCGTGCCGATGATCGGCCACGGCGACGAGCTGGGTCGCACCCAGCACGGCAACAACAACGTCTACTGCCAGGACAGCGAGCTGGCCTGGGTCGACTGGGACAACGTCGACGAGCAGCTGTTGGAGTTCGTCCAGACGTTGACCGCGTTCCGCAAACGGCACCAGGTGTTCCGCCGCCGCCGGTTCTTCACCGGCCTGCCGGTGGGTGGGCGTGGCAGCGACGAGCCGCTGCCCGACCTGGCCTGGCACACCCCCGACGGGCGGGAGATGACCGGCGACGACTGGGGCAACGACTTCGGCCGCTCGGTGGCGCTGTTCGTCAACGGTGAGGGCATCCGGGAACGCGGCCAGTACGGCCAGAAACACCACGACGCCTCGTTCCTGCTCTGCTTCAACGCCCACGACGCGCCGCTGGACTTCACCATGCCCGGCAGCGAGTACGGCCAGAAGTGGGAACGGGTGATCAGCACGGCCGAACCCGAGCCGGGCGACGCCACGGTGATCAGCGCGGGCGGCACCATCCGGGTGCCGGACCGGTCCCTCGTCGTGCTGGAGAGGACGATCTGACATGCCGGCCACCCCTCCGAAGGCCACCTACCGCGTCCAGGTCCGCCCCGGCTTCGACCTGGACGCCACCGCCGCAATGGTCGACTACCTCGATGATCTCGGCGTCAGCCACCTCTACAGCGCCCCGCTGCTCGCCGCCACCCCCGGCTCTCAGCACGGCTACGACGTGGTCGACCACCGGGAGGTCAACCCGGAGGTCGGCGGTGAGGCCGGTCGGCAGCGGCTGCTGCGCGCGCTGCGCGACAAGCAACTCGGGCTGGTCGTCGACATCGTGCCCAACCACGCCGGGGTCGCCGTCCCCGCGGCCAACCCCGCCTGGTGGGACGTGCTGCGCCGGGGGCGCGACTCGGCGTACGCCGACTGGTTCGACATCGACTGGGACCGGGGCCGGCTGCTGCTGCCGGTGCTGGCCGACGACGCGGCCGCCCTGGACGACCTCAAGGTGGTCGACAACGAGCTGCGCTACCACGAGCACCGCTTCCCGATCGCCGACGGCACCGGCGACGGCAGCGCCACGGAGGTGCACGACCGGCAGCACTACGAGCTGGTCTCCTGGCGTCGGGGCGACGCCGAGCTGACGTACCGCCGATTCTTCGCCATCGCGGGCCTGGCCGGTCTGCGCGTGGAGGACCCGGCGGTGTTCGCCGCCACCCACGAGCTCATCCTGCGCTGGGCCGCCGCCGGGGAGGTCGACGGCATCCGCGTCGACCACCCGGACGGCCTGCGCGACCCGGCCGGCTACCTGGCCCGGTTGCGGGCCGCCGCGCCGCAGGCCTGGCTCGTGGTGGAGAAGATCCTGGAGTACGGCGAGGAGCTGCCGGACTGGCCGGTGGACGGCACGACCGGCTACGACGCCCTGGCAGCGGTCGGCGGGCTCTTCATCGACACCGACGCCGAGGGTGACTTCACCGCCCTGGACACCCGCCTGACTGGGCAGCACACCTCCTGGGAGGACCTGACCCACGCCACCAAGCTGGCCGCCGCCACCCGGCTGCTCGCCGCCGAGCTGACCCGGCTGGCCGCCCTCGCCCCCGAGGTGCCCACCGAGCAGGCCCGTGCGGCGCTCGCCGAGCTGGCCGCCGCGTTCCCGGTCTACCGCGGTTACCCGCCGCACGGCGCCCGGCACCTCGCCGCCGCCCGCTCCGAGGCCGGCCGCCGCCGCCCCGACCTGGCCGCCGCCCTGGACGCGGTCACCCGCCGGCTGCGCGACCCCGCCGACGAGCTGGGCCAACGGTTCCCGCAGCTCACCGGCGCGGTGATGGCCAAGGGCGTGGAGGACACCGCGTTCTACCGGTGGAGCCGGTTCGTGGCGCTCAACGAGGTCGGCGACAGCCCCGCCTACTTCGGGGTGTCGCCGGCGGAGTTCCACCGCTTCGCCGGCGCCCGCCAGGTGCGCTGGCCCGCCAGCATGACCACCCTCTCCACCCACGACACCAAACGCGGCGAGGACGTCCGCGCCCGCCTCGCCGTGCTCAGCGAGCTGCCGGGCCGCTGGGCCGAGCAGGTCAAGGCCTGGATGGAGTACGCCCCGCTGCCCGACCCGTCGTTCGCCCACCTGCTGTGGCAGACCGCCGTCGGCGCTTGGCCGATCGAGCGGGAGCGACTGCACGCGTACGTCGAGAAGGCCGCCCGGGAGGCCGGGGCCTCGACCAGTTGGGCGGACCCCGACGCGGCCTTCGAGCAGGCCCTGCACGCCGTGGTCGACCTGATGTACGACGACCCGAGCCTGCACGACGAGCTGACCGAACTCGCCGCGGCGATCACCCCGGCCGGCTGGTGCAACTCCCTCGGGCAGAAGCTCGTGCAACTCACCATGCCCGGTGTGCCGGACACCTACCAGGGCACCGAGCTGTGGGACAACTCCCTCGTCGACCCGGACAACCGCCGCCCGGTCGACTTCGACGTACGCCGAGAGTTGCTGGCACGGATCGACGGCGGCTGGCGTCCCCCGATCGACACCGACGGCGCAGCGAAGCTGCTCGTGGTGTCGCGGACCCTGCGGTTGCGGCGGTCGCACCCGGAGCTGTTCACCGGCTACCGGCCGGTGCCGGCGCACGGGCCGGTGGGCCGGCACGCGGTGGCGTTCGACCGGGGTGGCGTGATCGCCGTGGCGACCCGCCTGCCGCTGGGCCTGGCCCGCGCTGGCGGCTGGTGTGACACGGCCCTGTCGCTTCCCGTTAACGAGGTTAAGGACCTGTTCACTGGCCGGGTCTACAGTGGCGGGGAGACGCCCCTGGACGACCTCCTGGCCGATTATCCCGTCGCACTGCTGGCTCCTCCCACCGCTTCCGTGGAGGCTGCTTCATGACCGAATTCTCCGTGTGGGCCCCGGACGCCACCCGCGTCCGGCTGCGCCTGGCCGGCGACGCCGACCACGAGATGCGCGCCGCCGCCGACGGGTGGTGGCGGGTCGACGTCCCGGACGCCGGCCTCGACTACTCCTTTCTGCTGAACGACGACGAAACGCCGCTGCCCGACCCCCGGTCCCCGTGGCAGCCTGCGGGGGTGCACGGGCCGAGCCGACGCTACGACCACGCGGCCTTCGCGTGGTCCGACAGCTCGTGGACCGGCCGGCAACTGCCCGGCAGCATCCTCTACGAGCTGCACATCGGCACCTTCACCCCGGAGGGCACCTTCGACGCGGCCATCGACCGCCTCGACCACCTGGTGTCGCTGGGTGTCGACCTGATCGAGCTGCTCCCGGTCAACGCCTTCAACGGCGAACACAACTGGGGGTACGACGGCGTCTGCTGGTATGCCCCGCACGAGCCCTACGGCGGCCCCGACGGCCTGAAACGGTTCGTCGACGCCGCTCACGCTCGCGGGTTGGGGGTGATCCTCGACGTCGTCTACAACCATTTCGGGCCCTCCGGGGCCTACGCGCCACAGTTCGGGCCCTACCTCGCCGAGCAGAGCAACAGTTGGGGCCGCTCGGTCAACCTGGACGGCCCGCACTCCGACGAGGTACGCCGCTACATCATCGACAGCGTGCTCATGTGGCTGCGCGACTACCACGTCGACGGGCTGCGGTTGGATGCCGTACACGCGCTGCCGGACACCCGGGCCGTTCCTCTGCTCGAAGAGCTGGCTATCGAGGTCGAGGCTCTGTCGACGCACCTGGGCCGGCCGCTGTCGCTCATTGCCGAGTCCGACCTCAACGACCCGCGGCTCATCACCCCTCGCGAGGCGGGCGGGTTCGGGCTGCACGCGCAGTGGAACGACGACGCCCACCACGCGCTGCACACGTTGCTGACGGGGGAGCGGCAGGGCTATTACGGCGACTTCGGGTCCCTGGAGACGCTGTCGGACGTGCTGACGGGTGGGTTCTTCCACGCGGGGACCTGGTCCAGCTTCCGTAACCGGCACCATGGGCGGCCTGTTGATCCTCGCGTGCCTGGGCACCGGTTCGTGGCGTACCTGCAGAACCATGACCAGATCGGGAACCGGGCTACCGGGGATCGGATCTCGGCCTCGCTGTCACCGTCGCTGCTCCGCGTTGGGGCCACGTTGCTGTTGACCGCGCCGTTCACTCCCATGTTGTTCATGGGGGAGGAGTGGGCGGCTTCAACGCCGTGGCAGTTCTTCACGTCGCATCCCGAGCCGGAGCTAGCTTCTGCGGTGCGGACCGGGCGGCGGCGGGAGTTCGCCTCGCACGGGTGGCCGGAGGGGGACGTGCCTGATCCGCAGGACCCGCAGACGTTCGTACGGTCGCGGTTGGACTGGGCCGAGCTGGACAAGACTGAGCATCGGGAGATGTTGGCTTTTTACCAGCGGTTGATTGGGCTGCGTCGGTCGCTGCCGGACCTGTCGGATCCTCGGTTGAACGCGGTTTCTGTGCAGCACGGGGATCAGTTCCTGCTGATGCGGCGGGGGGACACGCTGGTGGTGGCGAACCTGGCTGGGCGGGGGCAGGGGGTGTCGCTGCCTGGGGTGGCGCGGCGGGTGCTGCTGGCTACGGGGGAGGGCGTCACCGTGATGCGGGACCGGATTGAGCTGCCTGCGGAGACTGCGGCGATCGTGGCGCTCTGACAGGCTGCTCAATTCGGATCAATCTGCGGTCGTGGCCCGAGGAGCTGCTCCTAGCATGCTCACGGAATTGCCTGCATAGCCGTGCGAAATCGATCATAAGAGTGATCTGGCCGTTGTCGGCGGCGATCGACTCACATCTATTTACTATGGCTGGGTCCACTTCGGATCTGCTTGCCGAGCCGTCAGAACAACAGTTTCGCCGGTGATAGCGCCTCGGCCAGACGTGGCACAACATCACGAGCGGCGAGATTGTGGTGTGCCCGACTCAGTTCTTGCATCAGCCTCCGCAGATCGAGCTGGATCGTCGCGGAGTTGGCACGCGCTAGGGTTTCCAGAACCTGATCGACCTCGTGGCACGCACGCTCTGTCTCTCCGGCTGCGGCGAGGGCAAGCGAATACCGGGCGGTGTAGCGTGCTCTCGCTCGGTGGGCATGTGCAGGGATTTGCGGCAGGGCGAATTCGAATAACTCGGCAGATTCCCGTGGGCGTCCGAGATCGTGCAAACACCAGGCAGTGACTAACGTAACGGGATCGCTCAGGGTGGATGTTCCGATAATAGGGCCCTCCTCGATGTGCGGCCGACTAAGAAAATCACGCGCGCGGTCAAGTGCGCGAGAGCATTCCTCGTAGTTTCCAGCGAGCGCGTGACCTTGGGCTTCCCGTTGTGCTGCCAGCCCGCGGACCCTCGGATTTTGCGTCTGTTCTTGCGCGAGCCTCGCCAGTTCGATGGTATTGCTTGCGTCATGGCGGTACATCATAATCAAAGCTTGGCGGACAAGTGCGTATGCGGCGAGGTCGTGGAATTCGGCCGCTTCCGCTAGATCACAGGCATGGTCTGTCCACCACATTGCGGCATCATCATCTCCCGCTTCCTGAGCCATCCAGCCGGTGTACTCGGCAAAACGCGCAGCCAATATCAACAGGCGACTTCGCTCGTCAGGTCGCGCCTGT
>NZ_JAGPYA010000029.1:0-83890 GCF_018070245.1 Micromonospora sp. M61
ACCGGTCGCTTTCTCCCCAGGACCAGGTCAGGCGGCCGAACACTGGACGTTGCGGCTGCGGCGGGCCGGGCGAGCCTGCGGTACGGCTGAAGGTGCGGCCGGGGCCAGTGGGTCGAGCCACACCTGCACCTCCGGCCCGCCGACGGCGACACCGAGGCCGTGCTGCTCCCGGCGGGCCAACATCGCCACGTCGACGGTGAACTCGAACAACCGCCAGTCGACCTGCGGCTCCGCCCGGGCGCCCTGCGCCAACCGTGCGACCCGGAGCGGATCGGTCACCGGACGGGCGCGACCCGCCACGTACGCCTCGTCGTCGCTCTCCTCCGGCGGGAACGAGTGCAGCGCGTAACGGCCGTCGCGTTCGAGATCGCGGCGCTTCGGAGAGTCGACGATGAAGCAGAACAAGCCCTCGTCGGTGATGACCGGGGAGACCGGATGGACCCGGGGCCCGCCGTCGGCGCGGACCGTGGCCAGGTAGCCGAAGCCTGGCCCGTACTGCTGGAGGAGAACGCGGATCCCGTCGGCGAGTCGGGGCTCGTCGGCGGCGAATTCGGACCAGGAAGCCATGTGGGCATTCTATCGAACAAATGTACGAGCAGCGACCTCGACTCGCTGGTCATCGGCACCGAATCCTGGCACTTTCGGCAACGCAGCTATGGTGGTCCGATGCTGCTCTCCGACCGCGACCTGGTCTCCGAGATCAAGGCCGGCACGCTGGGCCTGGAGCCGTTCGAGCCCACCCTGGTCCAACCCTCCAGCATCGACGTCCGACTCGACCGGCTGTTCCGGGTCTTCAACAACCACCTCTACACGCACATCGATCCGGCGATGCAGCAGGACGACCTGACCTCTTCGGTCGAGGTGCCCGACGGGGAGCCGTTCGTGCTGCACCCGGGCGAGTTCGTGCTGGCCTCGACGCTGGAGGTCATCTCGCTGGGCGACCAGCTCGCCGGCCGACTGGAGGGTAAGAGCTCCCTGGGCCGGCTCGGGCTGCTCACGCACTCCACCGCCGGCTTCATCGACCCGGGGTTCTCCGGTCACGTGACGCTGGAGCTCTCCAACGTGGCGAACCTGCCGATCACCCTCTGGCCGGGCATGAAGATCGGGCAGCTCTGCATCTTCCGGCTCTCCTCGCCGGCCGAGCACCCGTACGGCTCGGCGGTCTACGGCTCGCGCTACCAGGGCCAGCGGGGTCCGACGCCCAGCCGCGCCTGGCAGCACTGGCGCACCTGGCCCACCCGCTGACGGGCTGAGGCACCACGGTCAGACGACGAGGGCCCGCCGCGACCGATCGCGACGGGCCCTCCTGGTCACCCAGGATCAGCCTGGGCGGCCGTAGCTGTGGATCGGGCCGTCGCCGACCTTCTTCATCTTGACCGGTTGGCCGGCCTGCGAGGCGTGCACGACCCAGCCGTTGCCGACGTACATGCCGACGTGGTGGATGTCGCTGTAGTAGAAGACCAGGTCGCCGGGGCGCAGGTCGGCCTTGCTGACGTCCTTGGTGACGCGGCTCTGCTGGGCGGCGTTGTGCGGCAACGACACCCCGGCCTTCGCCCATGCGGCCAGCATCAGCCCGGAGCAGTCGTACGAGTTCGGGCCCTCGGCACCCCACACGTAGGGCTTGCCGATCTGCGCGCAGGCGAACTTGACCGCCGTGCCCGCAGCGCCGCCGGGATAGCTGCCGGGGCAGGGCGCCGGACGCAGCGGACCGCCGCCCCCGTTGCCGTACACCTTGAGGCGCAGCTTCTGCAGCCGGTCGATCTCCTCGTTGATCTGCTTCTTCTTGGCCGCCAACTGGGCCTCGGTGCGGGCCAGCTGGGCCACCATCTCGTCCAGCGGCGCCTTCTGCGCGGCCAGCTCGTCGCGCAGGTCGGCGACCTCGCGTACGTCCTGCTGCTGGTTGTGCGCGAACCGGTCGAGCATTTCGAGCTGGCTGACCACCTCGCTGGGTGACCGGCTGCCGAGCATCGCGTTGACGGTCGAGACGGTCTCGCCCTTGTACGCGCGCACGGCCAGCGCGCTGACCTTGTCCATCGCGGCGTCGACCTGCCGCTCGAGCGGGGCGATGCGGGCGGCCAGCGCGTCCGCCTGCTTGCGCTTGACGGCGAGGTCGGCCCGGGTGGCGTTGTGCCGTTCGATGATCGGTTCGAGTGTGTTCCAGTCCGCGTCGATCTGGCGCTCGATCTCGGCGACGGACGGGTCGGCGTGGGCGGCCGTGGCGCTGCCCGTCAGGACGACGGCGACGCCGACCAGTGCGGCGAGAGCGGTGGTGAAGCGGGACCAGCGTGGGCGCGGCACGATCGGCGTCGGGACGGCGAATGCCGACCGCTCGGACGACGGCCGCGGGGCATGGAGTGCCACCGGGGTTCCGTACTCCTTCTTCCTGACCGCCTACCGGGTTAGCTGACGGGTTCGGGCGGGAAGTCGGCGCCCTACCGCAGTGGCTGCGGATTCACCCCGAGGGACGTGGGTCCCCGGTTCGCTCGGAAACGACTCGGCGGTGTCGGTCCGTTACCGCCCGGGATGGGCGGAGCTGCTGTCGGGCCGACAAATGACCAGAGTAGAGACGCCCGTTACCGATCCGCAACCCGTACGGCCGTGACACTCCGTACCGATTGGGTGGGGGTCACCGACCGTGTGTGAAGAATTCTTTCTGAACAAGTAGATAGATGGAAAGGTATTGACGCGGACTCTCCAGCGGCGCGATGGTGACCTGACCTCTACCCGCGAGAATCTAGGGGGTTCGATGCACCATCCAACCGTGTCGGCCGGCTGGCGCGCGCTGCTCGCCACGACCGTCGTCGCCGCCGCGAGCGCGGTGCCACTCTCCACGGCCGCCAACGCCGCACCCACCGCCGATCGCCAGCAGCAGTACGCCGCCGCGGCGACCGAGTACGGCGTGCCGACGGGCGTGCTGCTCGGCGTCTCCTATCTGGAGTCCCGCTGGGACAGCAACGCCGGCACACCGAGCACGAGCGGCGGCTACGGCCCGATGCACCTGACCGATGCCCGCCACGTTGCCGCTCTACCCGGGCGCGGCCACCACGACGCCGGCGCCGAGGACCCACGCGGTGACGACTCCCGGCCCTCCCGGGTGCCCGCGCCCCGACCCGTCGAGGCCCCCGCACCGACCGCCGCCGCGTTGCAGACCGTGGACGCGGCGGCCGCACTGACCGGTGCCACCCCCGAGGCGCTGCGCACCGACGCGGCGGTCAACATCCGGGGTGGGGCCGCGTTGCTCAGCGCGTACCAGCGGGAGTTGGGTGCGCCGGTCGGAGCGGACACCGACCCGGCGGCCTGGTACGGGGCGGTGGCCCGCTACGCCGGTGCGGACAGCGCCGACGCCGCCGCGGCCTTCGCCGACGAGGTCTTCACCACCATCGCCGCGGGCGAGTCCCGGATGACCGACGACGGCCAGCGGATCACCCTGCCGGCGCGCGCGGTTCAGCCCGAGCGCTCCTGGTTGGACCGGCTGGGCCTGCGCCGGTTGGCCCGCCCGGACGGGCTGGAGTGCCCGCGCACCATCTCCTGCGAGTGGATCCCGGCACCCTACGAGGCGTTCGGCGACGGGGACTACGGCAACCACGACCTCTCCGACCGGCCCGCCCGGCAGAAGATCGAGTACATCGTCATCCACGACACCGAGGCGAGCTGGGCGACGACCCTGAAACTCGTCCAGGACCCGACGTACGTGAGCTGGCACTACTCGCTGCGCTCGGTCGACGGGCACATCGCCCAGCACGTCAAGACCAAGGACGTCGGCTGGCACGCGGGCAACTGGTACGTCAACGCCAAGTCGATCGGTCTCGAACACGAGGGCTTCGCCGCGCAGGGCACCTGGTACACGGAGGCGATGTACCGGACCTCGGCGAAACTGGTGCGGCACCTGGCGCTGCGGTTGGGCATCCCGCTGGACCGCCAGCACATCATCGGCCACGACAACGTGCCCGGCACCGTCGCCTCGACCGTGCGGGGGATGCATTGGGACCCGGGCCCGTACTGGGACTGGACGCACTACTTCGACCTGCTGCACGCACCTCGGCTGGACACCGGCACCCCGGCCACCGGGCTGGTCCGGATCGACCCGGACTACGCCACCAACCAGCCGGCGTTCACCGGATGCGTCACCGTGGGCGTCCCGTGCGCGCCGCGCGGCTCCTCGTCGGTGGTGCTGCGGAGCGCACCGTCCGAGAACGCGCCGCTGGTCAACGACATCGCGCTCCGACCGGACGGCACCCCGAACACGATGGCCGTGTCGGACCACGGGGCCCGGGCATCAGCCGGGCAGACGTACGCGCTCGCCGGACGGCAGGGCGACTGGACCGCCATCTGGTACCTCGGGCAGCGGGCCTGGTTCCACAACCCGGCGTCCGCGCCGACCGCCAGTTGGACCGTCGGCGTCGTGGCCACGCCGAAGCCCGGTCGGACGACCATCCCCGTGTACGGAAGGGCGTACCCGGAGCAGGCGGCGTACCCGGACGGGGTGCCCTACCAGACGATCTCGCCGTTGCAGTACACCCTGGCCGCCGGACAGCGGTACGCAGTCGGCGCGGTGCTGGCCGGCGAGTACTACCGGGCCAGCACGTTCGACGGCTCGTCGCCGGGCGACTGGACGGTGATCCGCGGCAAGAACCGCTACGCGCAGATCCAGTTCGGCCACCGCATCATGTACGTCGATCTCGCTGACGTGCAGTTGCTGCCCTCCCCGGTGGGCGCGCCCCGCTGACGAACAACGACGGCCCCCGGTCGGTGACCGGGGGCCGTCAGTGCGTGATCTGGATCAGCCAGGTCTGCGGAACCCGGCGACCGGCATGGTGTTGATGCTGGACACCTGCACCGGTTTGCCGGCACGTGGCGCGTGCACCATCTGGTTGTTACCCAGATAGAGCCCGACGTGACTCAGCCCGGAGAAGAAGAAGACCAGGTCACCGGGGCGAGCATCAGCTCGCGCAACCGCCTTGCCCTCGTTCCACTGGTCACCGGTGTGGTGGGTCAGGGAGATCCCGGCCGCCTTGTAGGCGTACTGGGTCAGCCCCGAGCAGTCGAACGAGTTCGGGCCGGTGGCACCCCAGACGTACGGCTTGCCGACCTTGCCGCAGGCGGTCTTGATCGCGGTGCGGGCGGCCTCGCTGACCACTCCGTTGATGGTCGGGCAGGCCGCGGTCTTTACCGTGGTCTTGGGCATCGACGCCTCGAGCTGCTTGATCTCGGCGTCGATCTGCTTCTTCTTGGCCGCCAGGTCGTTCTGCTGCTTGGTCTGGGTGACGATCAGCTCGTCCAGCTTCTGCTTCTCGCCGTCGTACTTGGCCCGCACGGCCAGCACGCCCTCGACCTCCTTGCGCTCCTGCGCGGCCAGCCGATCGAGCACGGTGAGCTGCTCGGCGAGCGTGTCCGGCTTGACGCTGACCAGCAGCGAGCCGATGTCGTGCGACGGTCCGGAGATGTAGTAGCGGGAGGCGAGGTCGCCGACCCGGTTGAGCGCCAGCTCGCTCTGGAGCGCCAGCGGCTCGATCTTCTTCTGCAGGCCCGCCGACTTCTGTCGATTGACCTTCAGCTGCGCCCGGACCTTGTTGTACTGCTCGATGGTGGGCTCCAGCTGCTCCCACTTCTTGTCGATCTGCGCCTCGATCTCGTCGACCGTCGGATCGGCGTGAGCCGGTGCGGCGAGCAGACCGGCGCCGACTGCGGCGGCGGCGACCAGGACGAGCAGACGGTGGACGCCGCGGCGCAGGCCACCTGGCCGAGCAGACGTGTTCAGGCCGTGACGATGAGGGGGCATGGTTGCCACCGGCATCGACTCCTTTGCAACCGACCGCCGGGCGCCTCGCGTGAGGGAAGGGCCGAGGCAGACGACCCACAGCGGTCGGTGCCTCACATTAGGGAAGCTCGGAGCGGTTATCAAGGTGAGCGCAGTAACCATCACTGTCGTGCAACCGCTTGCACACCAAGGGTATTCGCCGATTAGCCAACGATTGCGGTCAATACATCGTCGAGTGTGACCACGCCGAGAGGGCGCCGGCCGTCGCTGACCAGCACCATGTGCCGCCGCTCGCGGCGCATGGCCAGCAGCAGATCGGCCAGCGTACGCTCCGGCGGCACCACCGCCAGCGGTCGGTAGACCCGGGCGGGCACCGGCGACCGGCGACCCTGCCCGGCGTACCCGAGCACGTCCTTGACGTGCACGAAGCCGAGCACCCGACGGGTCGACCGCTGCACCACCGGGAACCGGGACCGGCCGGTCCGGGTCGCCAACACCTCCAGCGACGCCGGTGAGACGTCCTCGGCCACCGTCACCACCGTCGACCACGGCTGTAGCGCGTCCGCCGCCGTGCGGCTGTGCAGGGCCAGGGCGCCGGTGATCCGGGCGTGCTGCTCCTCGTCGAGCAGACCCTCCGTACGCGCCTGGGAGACGAGCCCGGCCAGTTCCTCGGCGGTGAACACCGTCTTCACCGCCTCGGACGCCTCGATGCGCCAGAACGCGAGGACGCGGCGGGCCGCCCACTTCATCGCGAGCAGCAGCGGCTTGGTGGCCACACAGAACGCCAGCATCGCCGGGCCGAGCCACAGTGCCGAGACCTCCGGACCGGCCAGCGTGATGTTCTTCGGCACCATCTCGCCGACGACGGTGTGCAGGAAGACCACCACGCCCAGTGCCAGCACGAACGCCACCGGGTGCACCGCCCGCTCGGGCAGCCCGGCCGCGTGGAACGGAGGCTCCAGCAGGTGGGCCAGCGCCGGCTCGGCGATCGCGCCCAGACCCAGCGAGCAGACCGTGATGCCGAGCTGCGCGCCCGCGATCATCAGCGGGATCTGGTTCATCGCCGACAACGCCCAGCGGGCCCGCTTCGATCCGGCGGCCAGCGGCTCGATCACCGTCCGGCGGGACGCGATGAGCGCGAACTCACTGCCCACGAAGAACCCGTTGCCGAGCAGCAGCAGCACTGTCACCAACAGCTCAGTCATCGTCGTCCGGCTCCGCCGGGCGCAACACCCGGACCTGCTCGATCCGGTGCCGCTCCACCTCCACCACTGTGAACTCCCAGCCGTCCGCCTCGACCGTCTCGCCGGCCAGCGGGATGTGCCCGAGCCGAGCCATCAGGAACCCGGCCAACGTCTCGTACGGGCCCTCGGGCAGCCGGAAGCCGGTCTGCTCGGCCACCTCGTCGGAGCGGAGCACCCCGTCGACCAGCACGGTGCGCTCACCGCCGGGCACGGTCAGTTCGCCCGCGTCAGCGTCGTCCACGCTGGCCGGGTCGAACTCGTCGGCGATCTCCCCGACCAACTCCTCGACGAGGTCCTCGATCGTCACCACGCCGTCCGTCCCGCCGTACTCGTCGACCACGATGGCCAGATCGGCGCCTGCCGCCTTCAACGCGGCCAGGACGCCGTCCAGGTCGAGGCTCTCCGGCACGTACACCGGCTCGCGGGCCACCGACCCGACCATGGTCGACGCACGCTCGGCCAGCGGCACGCCCAGCGCGTCGGGCACCCCGGCCACGCCGGTCACCAGGTCCAGCGTCTCCTCGTACACCGGGAAGCGGGTCCGTCCGGTCCGCCTGGACTCCTCAAGCAGCTCGGCCACGGTGGCCGTGACGCGCAGCGCGACCACGTCCACCCGGGGGGTCATCGCCTCGGCGGCCCGCTTGTCGCCGAACCGGATCGTGCGGCGCAGCAGCATGGCGGTGTCCGTCGGCAACGCACCGGCCCGGGCCGAGATGGCCGCCAGCAGGCCCAGCTCCTCCGGTGAGCGGGCGCTGGCCAGCTCCTCCTGCGGCTCGACACCGAGCGCCCGGACCAGTCGGTTCGCCGAGCCGTTCAGCCCCCGGATCAGCCAGCCGAACGTCCGGGAGAAGGTGTGCATCGGCCCGGCCGTGGCCAGCGCCGCCGGCATGGGTCGGGCCAGCGCCGCGTTCTTCGGCACCAACTCACCGAAGAGCATGGAGATCAGCGTCGCCAGGGCCAACGCGAGGAACGGGGTGTAGCGCCCGGTGTTCTCCCCCACCAGCGGGCGCAGCAGCGGGGTGAAGAGCCGGGCCAGGGCCGGTTCGGCCAGGTAGCCGGTGAGCAGCGCGGTGATGGTGATGCCGAGCTGCGCGCCGGAGAGCTGGAAGGAGAGTTCACGCAGCGCAGCGCGTACCGTCAGGGCGGCCTGGTCGCCCGCGGCGGCCCGCCGGTCGATCTCCGCGCGGTCGACCGTGACCAGGGCGAACTCGGCCGCGACGAAGAACGCGTTGCCCGCGGTCAGGGCAACGAACCCGACCAGGGGCAGCAGCGTCGTCAAGAGTAGGCCGTCGATGTCGCCTCACCTCGGCGAGATTCTTGCACGACGACGGCGGCCCCTCGGGGGCCGCCGCCGTCGATGTTCAGATCCCAGATGTACGCGCCTCAGCCGACCGGCGCCGTCTCCTTGCCGCCCTGCGGCTGCTCCGGCTTGACCGAGCGGAGCAGCACGCTCGCCACGTCGATCACCTCGACCTGCTCGCCGGCGCCCTTGCCGTTGACGCCGTCGTTGAGCATCGTCGAGCAGAACGGGCAGCCGACGGCGACCGTCTTCGCGCCGGTGGCCATGGCCTCCTCGACCCGGTCCACGTTGATCCGCTTGCCGATCTTCTCTTCCATCCACATCCGGGCACCGCCGGCGCCGCAGCAGAAGGAACGCTCGCTGTTGCGCGGCATCTCGGTGAGGTCGCCCTCGATGGCGTCCCCGAGCACCTCGCGGGGGGCCGCGAAGACCCGGTTGTGCCGGCCCAGGTAGCAGGGGTCGTGGTAGGTGACCCCACCGTCGACCGGCTGCACCGGGGTGAGCTTGCCGGTGGACACCAGGTGGGCCAGCAACTGGGTGTGGTGGACCACCTCGAACTCGCCGCCGAGCTGGCCGTACTCGTTGCCCAGGGTGTTGAAGCAGTGCGGGCAGGTCGCCACGATCTTGCGCTTGGCCTTCTCCCGACCCTCGAACGCCTCGTTCAGCGTCTCGACGTTCTGCTGGGCGAGCATCTGGAAGACGAACTCGTTGCCGATCCGCCGTGCCGGGTCACCGGAGCAGGTCTCGCCCTCGCCCAGGATCGCGAACTTCACCCCCGCCTCGTTGAGCAGGGTGGCCACGGCCCGGGTGGTCTTCTTGGCCCGGTCCTCGAACGCGCCGGCGCAGCCGACCCAGAACAGGTACTCGAAGTCGTCCACCTCGCCGACCCGGGGCACCTCGAAGTCCAGGCCCTTGGTCCAGTCCTCGCGGGTGTTCTGCGGGGCGCCCCACGGGTTGCCCTTGTTCTCCAGGTTGCGCAGCATCACGCCGGCCTCGGAGGGGAAGCTCGACTCGATCAGCACCTGGTAACGGCGCATGTCGACGATGTGGTCGATGTGCTCGATGTCCACCGGGCACTGCTCGACGCAGGCGCCGCAGGTGGTGCAGGACCAGAGGACGTCCGGATCGATGACACCGCCCTCCTCGGCGGTGCCGATCAACGGCTTGTCGGCCTCGGCCAGGGCCAGCACGTCCAGGTGCGCGAGCTGCGCCTGGGTGGCCTTCTCCTCGCCGGTCAGGTCCTTGCCGCCACCGGCCAGCAGGTAGGGCGCCTTGGCGTAGGCGTGGTCGCGCAGGCTCAGCACGAGCAGCTTGGGCGACAGGGGCTTGCCGGTGTTCCAGGCCGGGCACTGCGACTGGCAGCGACCGCACTCGGTACAGGTGCTGAAGTCCAGCAGACCCTTCCAGCTGAACTGCTCGACGTGGGCGACGCCGAACTGGTCCTTCTCGGGGTCGGCCTCCTCGAAGTCGAGCGGCTTGCCCTGGCTCGTCATCGGGCGCAGCGCCCCGAGGCCGGAGCCGGCCGGCCGGGCCGGCTCGCGCTTGAAGAAGATGTTGGGGAACGCCAGGAAACGGTGCCAGGCGACACCCATGGTGACGTTCAGCGAGATGACGATCAGCCAGGTCATCGAGATAATGATCTTGATGACAGCGGCGACGCTCGTACCGTCCTGCCAGTCGGGCAGCACCGCGCCGACGGCGTGGCTGACCGGAGTGGCCCAGAACGGGTACTCGAAGTGGTCGGTGGCGACCTTGAAACCGCGGATCAGCAAGCCGAAGATCAGGACCAGCAGCACGATCCACTCGACGAAGTAGCCCTGCCACATCGTCGAGCCGGTGAACCGGGAGCGACCGCCCGGCCGGTTCGGCCGGTTGCGCAGCCGGATCGCCATCAGCACCAGGATGCCGACCAGGCCCAGCACGGTGATGACCTCGGTGGCCAGGCCGAAGATCGTCCAGTGCCCGATGATCGGCAGCCCGCCGGTCGGAGTGACCACCTCGAAGTACGCCTCGAGCACCAGCAGCGACAGCACGATGAAACCGACCATCACGAACCAGTGGGCGGCACCCACCACGCCCCACTTGAGCATCCGCGTGTGGCCGGCGGTCTCCACCAGCATCGTCTTCGTGCGGGCGCCCTTGTCCGTGAACCGCTCCGGCGCGGGCTGACCGAGCCGGATGACTGCCGTCATCTTCAGGACCGCACGCACCGCAAGCCACACCGCCACAGCGGTGATGGCGGCCGCGAGGATCGTGGTGACGATCTGGACGCTGCCCATCGAGTTGGCCTCCCCGGTCTGCTACCTGATGACCTCGCTGCGCTCGGTCATGCAGTGCAGCCTACGCGAAGGTTACCCAGCAGTAACGTGAGTCATCTCGCAGTAGGCCACGCTGCCTGCGGACACCATAGGGTGCCCCACCCGATCTTGCCGGGCAGGGGCTCGATGAGGTGATGCGAAACCGCCGGTGCGGCGACGCCGAGCCGGCTCAGCGCCAGCGGGAGAGCAGCGCCAGCGAGGCGACCATCGCGCCGAAGCCGACCGCAAGGTTCCAGTAACCCCACGCCATGACCGGGTACTCCTGCTCAGACAGGTAGTAGACGACCAGCCAGCCGATCCCGGCGACGATCAAGGCGACCGCGGTGACCGGCAACCACACCGGGCTAGGCTTGCGCGACGACGCCGTCGTCGTCGGACGGACGTCCGTCGGCGGGGTGTACACCTTCTTCTTACGGACCTGAGACTTGGGCACGGCGCTCTCCAGAGGGGTGACGACCTCGTCCGGCCTGACAACCGGGCGCCGGGGCGACGGTCCATGGCCAATAATGTTCGAGAGCTAGCGTAGTCCCGATTGCCCGCCCGGACCACGAATGGGGTCAGGCCGGTGCACGGAGTGACCGAAAGAGGCGGGACTGTTCGCATCACCGGCCCGGCCGGAGCGGACCGATCCCTGATACGCGGAAGGAACGCTCGGTGGAGTACACATCCGGCGCAACCTCCTGGCAGAAGGTCCTGCGCCGGGCCGCCGCCGGGCTGCTGCCCCGGCGACCGCGTCAACGGCGTCCGGGCTGGTCGATCGGGGTGCCCCTGATCGCCGCCGCGGCGGGGCTGCTCTTCACCACTTCCGCGACCACAGCCGACGGCACCGCCCTGCGCGAGGACCGGCGACCCCAGCTCAACCAGCTCATCGAGGAGCGGCGCGAGCAGGTGGCGGCGAGCGAGCGACGGGCCGCCACGCTACGCGGCGAGGTCGAGCAACGCACCAACACGCTCGCCGGCTCGGACACCCCGATCAAGAGTCAGCAGAATCGCGCCCAGGGCAGCCTCCAGGCCGCCGGGTTCACCGCCCTCGCCGGCCCCGGGGTGACAGTGGAGCTGAACGACGCGCCGCAGCTCGACCAGACCCAGTCGGACGCCAGCAACGACGACCTGGTGGTGCACCAGTCTGACGTGCAGGCGGTGGTCAACGCGCTCTGGGCCGGCGGAGCGGAGGCCATGTCAATCATGAATGTCCGCGTGCTCGCGACCAGCGCGGTACGCTGCGTCGGTAACACCCTGCTGCTCCATGGCCGGGTGTACTCCCCACCGTTCAAGATCGTGGCGATCGGCGATCCCGCTGCCCTCCAGCAGGCCCTCGCCAGCTCTGAGGGAGTCCGGTTGTTCAAGGACGCGGTCGACGACTACCAGCTCGGTTACAAGGAAACGGCCTCCACGGTGCGGGTCCCGGCATTTGAGGACTCAACCGCCCTGCGCTCGGCTACGGTGCCCAAATGAGTGGGCCGGACGAGCGTCGCGACGGGCGACACCGGAATCAGACCGACGAGCCGACCGATTTCCTTCCCAAGGTCGACCGTCCCGAGCCGGCACCCCGGCCGACCCCGACCGGCAACTGGCCCGAGCCGGTGCTGCCGAGCAGACCCGCTGCGCCGCGCCCGCTGACCAACCCCGAGGCTCCCCGCGCCACCGAGCCTCCCCGCGTCACCGAACCTCCCCGCATTCCAGAGCCTCCCCGCACCCCGGAGCCGCTGCGCGCCGCCGAGCCTCCTCGGGACGACCGGCCTGCTGTGCCCCCGCCTGGCCGCACCGAGAATCCCGGACGTGTCGACCATCCGGGACGACCGGGCGCCAGCCGACCCGACCCGGCCCCGGGTCGCCCAGGTGTCGAAGCGCCTCCGCCCTGGCCGGGCAACACGGCGCACAGGCCGAGCCCGCACGGTGCAGCCGGCCTGCCCCCTTCGGCGCCCCCCGGCCCACCGCCGACCCCGATCAACCAGGGCCCCGTTCGACCCGCTGCCCCCGGCAACGTCCCGACCCGACCCTCCTGGCCCAGTGCCTCGTCCACGCGACCGGCCGGAGCCGCCTCGACTCCGCCACCGGCGACCGGCGACCGGCCGGGTGCGGTCCCGGCCAGCCCGGGCGCTGCCGGCGGGATGCCGACCCACCCGACCTCGGGCACGCCGGGCCGGCCTGCCCCGTCCGGCCCCTCTACCCCGCCGGTTGCCGACTCGCCGACCGCGTTCATACCCCAGGTCCCCGCCCGACCCGCACGCCCCACCGGCTCCCCGGCCGCGCCGATCTCACCGGCCGCCCCCGACCGCGTGTCGGCAGCCGGGCAGGACAACTTCTTCCCGGCCGGCCCGGGCCGTGTCCCGCCGGCTGGGCCGGATCGAGTCCCGCCGGCCGGGCCGGGTCGAGTCCCGCCGGCCGGGCCGGATCGAGTCCCTCCGGCCGGGCCGGGTCGAGTCCCGCCGGCCGGGCCGGATCGCGCCGTCGACCCTGGTGCCACGGCGTTGATTCCGACCGTGCCCGCCACCCCCGCAGCCCGGCCGCCTGCCATGGACTCGACGGCGCTGATGGGTGCCGTGCCCCGCGCCTCGGTCCCCGACGATCAGACCGGTGGCGGCGACAACCCCGCCGAGCCTCCTCGACCCCGGCGCGGCGAACGGGTCATCCAACTCCGGCCACACCAGACCGGCGAGGGCTACAAGAGCGTCTACTCCGAGCTGACCCGGCCGTCGCTGGGCTCCCGGATCCGCACTGGCATCCGCGTCACCGGCGAGGTCCTGATCACCTTCGGCCTCGTCGTGCTGCTCTTCGCCGGCTACGAGGTCTGGGGCAAGTCGGCCATCGTTGACGCCCACCAGAACGACCTCAACAGCCAACTCGCGCAGGAGTGGGGCCCGACCGACGACCCGACAGTGGCTCCGTCGGTCGGCCCGAGCGTCAAACCGTCGCCACCGGTACGCGGCAAGCCGCTCGCGGGCCTCTACATCCCCAAGCTCGACAAGAACTGGGTCGTGGTCGAGGGCGTCACCCAACAGGACATCCGCTACGCCCCGGGCCACTACCCGGCCAGTGCTCTACCCGGCCAGGTGGGCAACTTCTCCGTCGCCGGCCACCGCAACCGGGCCACCTTCTGGCGACTGGACGAGCTCGACGACGGCGACGCGATCGTCGTCGAGAGCAAGACCGACTGGTACGTCTACCGGGTGTCGCAGTCGCGGATCGTCCGACCGACACAGGTGGAAGTGGTGGCACCGGTGCCCGGCGATCCGGACAAGAAGCCGACCAAGCGGATGCTCACCCTGACCACGTGCAACCCGAAGTTCGACAACTACCAGCGCCTGATCATCCACGCCGAACTGGACCGCACCCAACCCAAGTCAGCGGGCCGCCCGGCGGAGCTGGGAGGCTGATCCGATGTACGCGTTCATCTGGCGCAAGCTGCCCTTCGGCCTGGTCGGAAAGCTGACCGGCTCGGTGCTCCTGGTGGCCGCCACAGTGGCCCTGCTCTGGTATGTCGCCTTCCCTTGGGCCGAGCCCCTGCTGCCCTTCGACGACGTGCAGGTCGAGTCCGGCGTTCCTGCGGAGTCGGGCGACAACGCCCCGGTGACCGGGGACACGCCGGCCGGCGACGAGCACGAGCTGCCGTACGACACCGACCAGAACAATCCCGTTCCGTCCTCCCCGAGCAGGTGACCATGCGGGTTCTGGTGATCGACAACTACGACTCGTTCGTCTTCAACCTCGTGCAATACCTCGGCCAGCTCGGCGTGGACTGTGAGGTCCGCCGCAACGACGAGATCGACGTCGCGGAGGTGGGCAGGGTCGGCGCGGACGGCGTTCTGCTCTCACCGGGGCCGGGCAGCCCCGACCGCGCCGGCATCTGCCTGGACGTCATCCGGGAGTACGCGGGCGAGCTGCCGATCTTCGGCGTCTGCCTCGGCCACCAGGCGATCGGTGAGGCGTTCGGGGCGACCGTGACCCGCGCCCCCGAGCTGCTGCACGGCAAGACCTCCGAGGTCCGGCACAACTCGGTGGGTGTCCTCGCCGGCCTGCCCGACCCGTTCACCGCCACCCGGTACCACTCACTCGCCGTGCTCCCCGAGACGCTCCCCGACGAGCTGGAGGTGACCGGCTGGACCGGCTCCGGCGTGGTGATGGCGATGCGGCACCGCACGCTGCCCATCGAGGGCGTCCAGTTCCACCCGGAGTCGGTGCTCACCGAGGGTGGCCACCTGATGCTGGCCAACTGGCTGGCCGGTTGCGGTCACCCGGAGGCGCTGGAGCGGGCACCCGCGCTCGCCGCCGAGGTCGACGCCCGCCGACTGGCCGCATTCGCCACCAGCTGAGGCTCCGCCACCCGAGCCCGGATCAGCTCCGTAGCGCGTTCTGGACCGCCGGGTCAGCGGGCGAGCGGACCGCCGGAGCGCGTCCCCGAAGCGCGTCCCACGCCGCCTTGCCACTGGCGAAGTAGTCACGGACCGACTTCTCGGCCAGCAGGGCCGGGCCGCAACCGTCGCACCGGGCGACCACCCCGTCGACATCGAGGCCAAGATGGCGGCACAGCGTCACCGCCCGAGACAGGTGGTAGGACTGGGTCACGATCAGGGCCCGCTCGACGCCGTACACCTCACGCGCGCGGGCGCAACTGTCGTAGGTGTCCAGACCGAACGGGTCGGCCACGACGCGTCGCGGGTCGACACCCCGCTCGGTGAGGTACGACGTCATCACGGCCGGCTCGTCACCCGATGTGCCGCCGCCGTCGCCCGAGACGAGGACGACAGTGGCCCGTCCGCTGGTCACCAGTGCTGCGGCGGTATCCAGGCGACCGGCGAGCCGATCACCTGGCCGCTGCCGATCGGCCGACACCGCGGTGCCGAGGACGATCACCACGTCGGCGGACGGCGCGTCGGCCTCGTCGTGCACGTGGCCACGCGCGGCGAAGGTCGTCCACAGCCACGGAAGGCTGACGAGGATCAGCACGGCGATGCCCAGGATGACCACCCGGCGGAGGCGACGAAACCGGCCGCTCACCGGCCCGGAGGCTTCGACGTCCGTCATACCGATGGCCGAGCCCGAGGGCGTCGGGCTAGTCCTCGGGGAGCCGGGTCGGCGGGGGCGGGAACGGCAGACCGATGCCGCCCCCGTTGCCGGGAGTGGTCGGCGTGGCCGTCGGCGTGACCGTCGGCGTCACGGTGGGCGTCGGGTCGGTCTCCGGCTCCGGCTGACTCACCTTGATGGTCACCCTCGTGCCGGTCGGCTTCTTCTCCCTGCCGTTCGGGCTCTGGTCGGTGACCTTTCCCGCCTCGGCAGCGGGCACCTCCGGCCCGTTCTGCACGACGACCGTGAAGCCGTCGTTCCGGAGGACCCGGGTGGCCTCCTCCTGGCTCAGCCCCACGACGTCCGGCACCTCACGGACCTTGCCGTTCGAGACGGTGAGCGTGATCTTCGTGTTTTCCGGGACGCTCTCGCCCTCGGGCGGGTCGACTTTGAGAACCTCGTCCTGGCTGGCCTCGTCGTCCACCGTCTTGATGTCGTACTTGAGCTTCGCCTCGGTGAGCCGGGCGATGGCGCTCTCCCGCTTGCTGCCCTTGAGCCCGGCCGGAACGCGCACCTCGGGAACGCCGCCACAGACCTGAATGGTGACAGTTTCGCTCTGCTTCAGTCGGCTGGCTGGTGCCGGATCCTGGTTGACGACGTTGCCCTTGGTGCAGTCGCTTGCCAGCACCGGGTCACCCACCTTCGGGGAGAGCCCGGCGTTGCGGATCTCGGCGATCGCGACGGCCTGGCTCTTGCCGGTGAGGGCGGGCACCGACTTGTTGGCCTTGTCCTGCTGCTGGGTCCAGAGCAGGGCCGCGACCAGGGCGATCACCGCCAGCACGCCGACCGCGCTGAACGTCGCGATCAGCCAGGAGGACGCCTTGCGTTGGCGCGGATCGCCCACCCGGGCCAGCTGCCCGGTCTGCGGCCCACCGGCGGGAGCCGGGTAGCCGCCCCGGCCCGCGGCCGGCGCCATCGCCACCGTCTCCGCCTCGGTCATGACCGGGGTGGCCAGCACGGGCCGGCCGGCGGCGGCACGGAGCAGGTCGGCCCGCATCTCGCCAGCGCTCTGGTAGCGGTTGAGCGGGTTCTTCGACAGCGCCTTCAGGACGATCGCGTCGATCGCCGGGGTGACATCCGGGTTGATGTCGCTCGGCGTCGGCGGCGTCTCCCGTACGTGCTGGTAGGCGACGCTGACCGGGCTGTCCCCGACGAACGGCGGGTGCCCGCAGACCAGCTCGAAGAGCACACAGCCGGCCGCGTACACGTCGGAGCGGGCGTCGACGGCCTCGCCGCGCGCCTGCTCCGGGGACAGGTACTGCGCCGTGCCGATCACCGCGCTGGTCTGCGTCATGGTGGTCGCACCGCTGGCGAGCGCGCGGGCGATGCCGAAGTCCATCACCTTGACCTGGCCGGTCTGGGTGAGCATCACGTTGCCCGGCTTGATGTCGCGGTGGATGATGCCGTGCCGGTGGCTGAACTCCAGGGCCGCGCACATGTCGGCGCAGATCTCCAACGCCCGGCGCGGCTGCAACCGCCCCTCGGCGCCGAGGACCTCCTTCAAGGTCCGCCCGTTGACGAACTCCATCACGATGAACGGCAGTGTCTCGCCGGTCGGCGCGGTCTCCTCACCGGTGTCGTAGACCGCCACGATCGCCGGGTGGTTGAGCGAGGCGGCGTTCTGCGCCTCACGACGGAATCGCATCTGGAACGTCGCGTCCCGGGCCAGGTCGGTACGGAGCATCTTGATCGCGACGTCCCGACCGAGCCGGAGGTCGCGACCGCGGTGCACCTCGGCCATGCCGCCGTAGCCGAGCAGCTCGCCGACCTGGTACCTGCCACCGAGCAGGCGGGCCTGCGCTGTCATCGCGTCTGTCGTCCTTCGCTCGTCGTCGTCCCGCCGTTGCCCGGCTGGAGTCGTACCTCCCGACGGTACGACGTTCGGGTCGGATCGTCGCGCCCGTCGAGTCGTAGCGCGCCGGACGTAACGGCACGTGGAGTCATCCCGGCGTGTTCACCGGCCTGCGACTGCTTCCGCAGGTTGTAGGAAATCACGCCGGAGCAGAGTAGGACCAGCACGGCCAGCAGGATGGCCAGAAGGACCATCCCGGGCCGGGACCGGCGGGGACCGGGCGACGGCACCGACGGGCCGGCCTGCCGGACGTACGCCGGTGAGTGTTCCTGGCGGGGCGGTGCCGACGGCACCGAGGCGGCGCCGCGCGGATACCCGTTCGGTGCCATCGGCGGCCGGGCGGGCTGGACTGCCGGCGCGACGGCGGTGGGGCGCGGCTGCTGCTGGGCTGGCGCGACCGCTGTCGGCCTCGGCCCGGCGGCCGGTGGGCGGGCGCCTGGCGGGCGCATCTGGTGTGCCTGCGGCACCTGGGCGCGGCCAGGCGCGGCGGGCGATGCCGGCGCCACGGAGACCGGCCCCGAGTTGCCGCCGGCCCTGGCCTGCTGGGAGAGCGTGACCTTGAGCTGGCGGGCGACCCCGGCGAGTGCGGCGGCGCTCGGCCACCGGGCGGCCGGGTCCTTGGCCAGCGCCCGTTCCACCACCTGGCGCACCTGCGGCGGGATGTCCGCGGGCAACGGCCGGGGCTTCTCCCGCACGTGCTGCATCGCGATGTCGAGCGGGTTGTCACCCTCGAACGGGCGCCGACCGGCCAGGCACTGGTAGGCGACAACGCCGAGCGCGTACACATCGGATGCCGGGGTCGCCACGCCGCCGGTGGCCTGCTCAGGCGAGATGTACGAGGCGGTGCCGAGCACCGAACCGGCGGCGGTGAGCTGGCCGACCATGTCGGAGCGGGCGATGCCGAAGTCGGTCAGCACCAGCGTGCCGTTCGGTCGGACCAGCAGGTTGCCCGGCTTCACGTCGCGGTGCACGATGCCCTTCTCGTGCGCCGCGTGCAACGCGTCCGCGGCCTGCGCGACGAGGGCCATCGTCCGGGCCGGGGTGAGCCGGCCGACCCGGCTCAGCGTGGACGACAGGGCGTCGCCCTCGACGTACTCCATGACCAGGAACGCGATCTGCTGGTCGTTGCCGAAGTCGTAGACGTCGACAACGCCCGGATGGTTGATGGTGGCCATGGTGCGAGCCTCACCGCGGAACCGCTCGGCGAAGTCCGGGTCGTCGAGCAGCGCGGGCAGCAGGCTCTTGACCGCGACCGTCCGGCCGAGCACCTGGTCGGTGCCGCGCCAGACGTCGCCCATGCCGCCGCTGGCGATCCGCTCGTCGAGACGGTAGCGGTTGCCGAGCTGAACGCCGGGGCTCAGCATCAGCGACCCCCGGGGTCGGCGATGGCGGCCTTCATGACCTGCCCGGCGATCCGGGCCGCCTCGGCGCTGCCGCCGGAGCCGGCCTGCTCCAACATCACGCAGACCGCGGAGACCGGAGTGCCGTTCTTGTCCAGCGCGAAGCCGATGAACCAACCGTGGTCGGGCCGGTCCGGAGCGGACTGCGCGGTGCCGGTCTTGCCACCGACCGTGTAGCCGTTGATCGCGGCCTTTTCGCCGGTGCCCTTCTGGACCACGCTGACCATCATCTCGCGCAGGTCGGTAGCGACCTGCGCGTCGACCGGCTGGCGCAGCTCACGGGCGCTGGCGGTGTAGTAGCTGGTGGTCCGGTCCGGAGCGAGCAACTGCCGCACCAGGTACGGCCGCATCTGGCTGCCGTTGTTGGCGACCGCACCGGCGATCATGGCGCCTTCGAGCGGGGTCATCCGGACGTTGTTCTGGCCGATCGAGGACTGGGCCAGCGCGGCCGGGTCGGTGCTGCCGTCGGGGTTCTGCATGTCCCCGGTCCGGCTGGCCTCCGTGCGCAGGCCCCCCTCGCCGAGCTGACCGACGGTGAGGTCCTCCTGCTCGAAGCCGAACTGCCGGGCCTTCTCCTTGAGGGTCTCGGCACCGAGCCGCACACCGAGCTGGGCGAAACCGGTGTTGCACGACTCGGTGACCGCCTCCATCAGGGTCACCTTCGGCTCCGGGCAGATCGACGCAGCGGCGTTGCGGATCGGGCTGCCCGAGGTGGGCGGGGTCCAGGTGGATCCGGCCGGGATCTGGGTGGTCTTGCTGATCCCGTTCTCCAGCGCTGCCGCAGCGACCACGATCTTGAAGGTGGAGCCCGGCGGCAGCGTCTCGGAGAGCGCGCGGTTCTTCAGCGGGCCGTCCGGGTCCTTTTCCAGCTTGTTGAACGCCGCAGTTGCCTCGCTGCCGTCGTGGCTGGCCAGCGGGTTCGGGTCGAAGCTGGGCATGGAGACCAGCGCCTGAACGGCGCCGGTACGCGGGTCGATGGCGATCACCGCGCCCTTCTTCGCCCCCACCTGGTTGTTGCGCAGTTGGTCGTACGCCGTGTCCTGAGCCCGCTTGGAGAGCGTGAGCAGCACGTTGCCGCCACCGGTGTCGTCGCCGGTGAACATGTCCTTGAACCGGTCGCCGATCAAATTGTCGCTGGTGCCGGCCAGGAAGTCGTTCTCCACGCGCTCGATGCCGGTCTCGGCGAGGTTGACCGGCTTGTAGCCGAGCACGTGTGCGTACTTCGCGCCGCCCGGGTAGGTGCGCTGGAACTTCAGCTTGCCGGTGGTCTCCTTGCTGGTGGCCAGCGCGGTGCCACCAGCCTCGATGTTGCCGCGCTTGCTCTTGTAGTCGGCGACCTGGACCCGACCGTTGTAGTCGCTGGTGCGGTATTCGTCGGCCTTCTGGAACTGAACCCAGTTGAGGTTCGCGAAGAGCAGGCCGAACAGGACCATGACGACAACGCCGACGCGGCGCAGTGGTGCGTTCACGGCTTGATCACCTCCGTGGGAGCACCGTGCAGCTGCTCGGGCCGGCCACCGGTGGGTCGGGCAGCCTTGCTGGTGCTCCCGCCCACCGGCCGGCGGGCTCCGTCGGAGACCCGCAGCAGCACCGCGATGAGCAACCAGTTGGCCATCAACGACGAGCCACCGGCGGACAGGAACGGGGTGGTCTGACCGGTCAGCGGGATGAGCTTGCTGATCCCACCGACGATCACGAAGACCTGGAGGCCGAGGGTGAACGCCAGACCGCCGGCGAGCAGCTTGCCGAACGAGTCCCGGACCGCGAGCGCGGCACGCAACCCTCGCTCCACGATCAGCAGGTAGACGACCAGCAGCGCGGAGAGGCCGAAGAGGCCGAGCTCCTCGCCGAGGCCGGCGAAGATGAAGTCGTTCTGCACCTCGGGCAGGATCTCCGGCTGGCCGCCGCCCGGCCCCGCACCGAAGAGCCCGCCCGTGCCAAGGGCGAGCAGCCCCTGGACGAGTTGGTAGCCCTTGTCGGTCGGGTCGGCGAACGGGTCCAGCCAGATCTCGGCACGCACGTAGAAGTTGGCGAACGGCCCGCCGACCGTCGAACCGAGGACGTAGGCGAGATAGGCGCCGCCGAAGAAGAGGACCAGGCCGATCAGCAGCCAGCTGACCCGTTCGGTGGCGATGTAGAGCGTCACCACGAACATGCCGAAGTAGAGCAGCGAGGTGCCCAGGTCCTTCTCGAAGATCAGGACGAGGAGGCTGACCAACCAGACGCCGACCACCGGGCCGAGGTCCCGGCCACGGGGGAAGTCGATGCCGAGGAAGCGTCGACTGGCCAGCGAGAGCACCTCGCGCTTGCGGACCAGGTAGTAGGCGAAGAACACCAGCAGCGCCAGCTTGGCGAACTCACCCGGCTGGATGGAGAAACCGCCCACCCGGACCCACAGCTTCGCACCGTTGATCTCGGAGATGCTCGACGGCAGCACCGCCGGGAGCATCACCAGCACGATGCCGGCCAACCCCAGGGTGTACGCGTACCGGGAGATCGACCGGTGGTCGCGCATCAGGGCGAGCAGCCCGGCTGCGAGGATCACCGAGGCGAGCGTCCACGCGAGCTGCCGCCCCCCGATCCCGGCGAAGATGGCCAGGCTCTCGCGCTCGGGCACGGGGGCGTCGCCGAGGTCGATCCGACGCAGGAAGCCCACCCCGAGCCCGTTGAGCAGGGCCACCGCCGGCAGCAGGGCCGGGTCGGCGAACGGGGCGAGGAATCGGATGACCAGGTGCAACCCGAGGAAGACCGCACCGAGCGCGGCTGCGGGCATCCAGAAATCCGGGGTGACCGTGTCCAGCAGGTTCGCTTCGACGGTCGCCCCGTACGCGGCCACCAGCACCATCGCGAGCAGCAGCAGGGACAGCTCGGCGTTGCGGCGCGACCGCGCCAGGCGTACGCCGGACTGCTCGCCCGCAGTGGCGGGCGAGGGTGCCGGTGTGGCCGCTACGGTCACGGGTGGAGTCCTCTGGATCTCAGCCGACGCTCACTCAGGAGACCGGCAACCGGCCGGGTCGAGCGCCGGTGTGGCCGAATCGGAGGGCGTGACGTCGGGTGTGGTGGTCGGGCCGGTCGCACCGACGGCGTCGGTGGCACCGACGGTCGGGCTTGCGCTGGCAACCCCGTTGGGGGTCACCGACGCATCGGCGCTCGGGCTGCCGTTCGGGGTCGGCGTCGTGCCGGTCGGCGGGGGCGTCGGAGTGCCGCCCACCGTGCCGGTCGGGTCGAGGGGACAGAGCGGCTTCAGGTTGGGGTTGCTCGGGGTGTCGCTGGTCAGCTCGGCGAGCTGACGCTCGGCGTCCGGCTCGTTCTTGGCCCGGATGCCGACCTTGACGGTGTCCTGCGCGGCGACCGTGAGGTCGTCCAGTCGGGTGCCGCTGCGCCGGTGCACGGCGGAGAGGTCCATCCCGGCGATCTGACCCTGGACGCCACGGAAGACGGCGACCTGGCCCTCGTCGGTGGCTCCCACGTAGTACTGCCGCTGGGTGTACGTCCAGCCGCCGAAGGCTGCTCCGCCCACGATGATCAGCAGGGCCAGGGCCATGGCTGCGGTCCGCACCGGGCGGCGCTTCGGCCGGTCCGATTCGTCGTCCGATGCTGCCGGCTCCTCCGGCGCGGGCGGGCGCGGCGCGGAGAGCGCCGATGCCCGTGCGGCCGGGGTCGAGTCGTCCGCGGAGGTCGCCATTCCCCGGTCGCGGGCGGCGGCGCCGCCGACGATGGGGGTCGCCTCCACGATGTCCTGATCCGTCGCGTCGGCGATGATCACCGTGATGTTGTCCGGACCGCCGCCGCGCAGCGCGAGCTGCACCAGCCGCTCGACGCACTTCTGCGGGTCGACGTATTCCCGCAGGGTCTCGCCGATGGTTTCGGCGCTGACCACACCCGAGAGGCCGTCGGAGCAGATCAGGTACCGGTCGCCGGGCAGAACCTGGCGCACCGA
This sequence comes from Micromonospora sp. M61, assembly GCF_018070245.1. Lineage (NCBI taxonomy): Bacteria > Bacillati > Actinomycetota > Actinomycetes > Micromonosporales > Micromonosporaceae > Micromonospora > Micromonospora sp. M61. The sequence continues at coordinate 22,877 of NZ_JAGPYA010000029.1, forward strand.
ATATTCCGGGTCGATGTCCCGGCCGTCCAGCGCTCTGGTGAGCAGCGACCGCTGTGGGTGGCTGCTCGCCTCCTCGGCGCTGATCCGGCCTTCGTCGACGAGCATCTGGACGTAGGTGTCGTCCTTGGTGATCTGCGCGAACTCGCCGTTGCGCAGCAGGTAGGCCCGCGAGTCACCGATGTGGACCATTCCCAGCTTGCTGCCGGTGAAGAGGGTCGCCGTCAGTGTGGTGCCCATCCCCTCCAACTGCGGGTTGGCGTCCACCGTGTCGCGGAGTTGTTGGTTGGCGGTGCCGACGGCCGAACGCAACGCATCGACGAGGGCGTCCCCCGGGACGTCCTCGTCGAGCGGCGCCATGGCACCGATGACGATGTTGCTGGCGACGTCACCGGCGGCCATACCGCCCATGCCGTCGGCAACGGCGAGTAGCCGCGGCCCGGCGTAGACGGAGTCTTGATTGCCGTCTCGGATCAGACCGCGGTCGCTGTGGGCCGCATAGCGCAGGGTCAGAGTCATGGCCGTAATTCGAGGGAAGTGCGGCCGATCCGGATCGGCACGCCGAGGGGGACGGGGGTTGGTCCGGTGACCTTAGCGCGATCGAGGTACGTGCCGTTAGTCGAGCCAAGGTCCTCGACGTACCACTGCCCGTCACGTGGCACGAGCCGGGCGTGTCGCGCGGAGGCGTAGTCGTCGGTGATGACCAGGGTGGAGTCCTCGGCCCGACCAATGGTGATCTGCGCTTCACCCAGAGTGATCCTGGTGCCGGCCAGTTGCCCGGCCGTCACCACCATCTGGTGCGCCGCCCTGCCCCGTTTCACCTTCGCCGGCTTCGCCCCCTGCCCGGTCGAGGCTCCGACCGCGCGTGGTGCGGCGACCAGACGACCGGACCGGGCGCCCGCGAAGAGATCCCGCCGGATCACGCCGACCACCGTGAACACGAAGATCCACAGCAGGATCAGGAACCCGAACCGGGCAACCGTGATGACCAGTTCCGGCAAGGCGGGTCAGCCGTCCACGCGGAAGGTCAGCGTCGTGGTGCCGAGCTGGACCATGTCACCGGGGTTCAGAGCGACGGCGGAGACCCGCTGCCCGTTGACCATGGTGCCGTTGGTCGACCCCAGATCGGTCAGCACGACCTGGCCGCCGTCGAAATCCAGCCGGGCGTGTCGCCGGGAGATGCCGACGTCGGGCAGGCGCAGGTTGGCCTGGTCGCCGCGACCGATCACCGTCGACCCCATCTGGAGGGGGTAGGTGCGACCGTCGCCGGAGACCAGCCGCACGTTGCGACCGCCACCGTGCCCAGGCGGGGGGCCGTAGCCACCGCCCTGGTCGTACGCGGGGTAGGCGGGCGGGCCGGCGTCGTAGCCGGGTGCCGACACTGGGGCGACCTCGCCGCCGGTGTAGACCTCGGCCGTGACACGGAACATGCCCGTGTCCAGGCCCTCGCCTCGCTCGATCTCGACGATCACGTCGCCGTAGACAGTCCAGGCCTGCTCGCCGATGAACTCCGCCTGCGACTGGGCCAGTTCCTGGGCCAGCGCAGCGGCGTACGGCGCCAGCCGACTGTGGTCGAACGGCGAGAGATCGATCACGTAGCGGTTGGGCACCAACGTGCGCCCACCGGCCAGGATCGCCTTGTGCGCCTCGGCCTCCCGCTGCATGGCGTTGAGGATCTCCACGGGGTGGACCACCCCTTTGAAGACCTTGGCAAAGGCCCCTTCGACCAGGCCTTCCAGACGCTTCTCGAAGCGTTGCAGCACGCTCACCGGCTCCTCCTCGGGTCCCGAGGACATGATGGTATCCGGCCGGCGCGCGCGCAGCTCACACGCCGCTCGGCCGGCTGCTCTCGACCCGTTCGGAAGGGCCGGGACTGTCGTGCTAATCTTTCGTCCGCCACGAACGGTAACCGCTCGTGGCGAGCGCCAGGGACAGCGTAGTATTCCCGAGGCCCACTGGAGACAGGGGGACCGGGGCGGCTACAGTGTTCCGGGTCGTGCCACGGGGATGTGGCGGAATGGCAGACGCGCACGGTTCAGGTCCGTGTGCCCGAAAGGGCGTGGGGGTTCAACTCCCCCCATCCCCACCACCGACGAGGGCTCCGCTTGATGCGGGGCCCTTCCGTCATATCGGGACGTGCCGGACGTCACGCTATGCTGCGTTGGATTCTGCCTCCGATGGACCAGGAGTGGCGTGTGAGTGTCGCGTTGGTGACAGGCTCGGGTGGCCTGATCGGCTCCGAGGCGGTCCGGCACTTCGCCGGCCTCGGCTTGGACGTCGTCGGCATCGACAACGACATGCGCCGGTATTTCTTCGGCGAGGACGGCTCCACCTCGTGGAGCCTGGAGCGGCTCGGCCGGGACCTGGGCAACTCGTACACCCATTACGCGGTGGACATCCGGGACCGGGACGGCTTGGAGCAGGTCTTCAAGAAGTACGGCTCGGACATCGCCGTGGTGATCCACAGCGCCGCGCAGCCGAGCCACGACTGGGCCGCCAAGGAGCCGTACACGGACTTCGACGTGAACGCCGGCGGCACGCTCAACATCCTGGAGAACACCCGCCAGCACGCGATCGATGCGCCGTTCATCCACTGCTCGACCAACAAGGTCTATGGCGACCGGCCCAACAGCCTGCCGCTGGTCGAGCTGGAGACACGGTACGAGCTGCCCGAGGACCACCGCTGGCACCAGGGCATCACCGAAGAGATGTCGATCGACCACTCGCTGCACTCGGTCTTCGGCGCCTCCAAGGTCGCCGCGGACGTGATGGTCCAGGAGTACGGGCGCTACTTCGACATGAAGACCGCCTGCTTCCGGGGCGGCACGCTGACCGGCCCGGCCCACTCCGCGGCCGAACTGCACGGGTTCCTGGCCTACCTGATGCGCTGCGTCATGGAGGGCCGCACATACAACCTGTACGGCTACAAGGGCAAGATGGTCCGCGACGCGATCCACTCGCATGACGTGCTGACCGCGTTCGAGGCATTCTTCCGGGCTCCGCGCTCCGCCGAGGTCTACAACCTCGGCGGCGGCCGGCACTCCAACACCTCCCACATCGAGGCGTTCCGGATCGCCGAGGAGATCACCGGCCGCGAGGCACGGATCAACTACGTCGAGCAGAACCGCACCGGCGACCACCAGTGGTACGTCAGCAGCATGGCCCGGTTCGAGGAGCAGTACCCGGACTGGAAGATCACATACGACGTGCCGATGATCCTGCGCGAGATCTACGAGGCCAACGTCGGCAAATGGGTGCCCCAGTCATGACCACGCCACGGACCAAGCGCAACGTCCTCGGTGTCCTGGTCGACGCCACCGACTACGCCACGGCGACCGATGCGGTGGTGACCGCGGCTCACGAGCGGCGCCCGCTCGCGCTGACCGCGCTGGCCGTGCACGGCGTGATGACCGGAGTGCTGGACCCGGCGCACAACGCGCGGCTCAACTCCTTCGACGTGGTCACTCCGGACGGGCAGCCGGTGCGCTGGGCGCTCAACCTGCTGCACCACGCCGGGCTCACCGACCGGGTCTACGGGCCGACTCTGACGCTGCACGTGCTGTCGCGCTTCGCCGACGAGGGCCTTCCGGTCTACCTGTACGGCTCGACCGAGGAGACCCTCGCCAGGTTGATCCCGGCCCTGGAGCGGATGTTCCCGGCGCTGAAGATCGCCGGGGTGGAGCCGTCGAAGTTCCGTGCCGCCCAGCCCGGTGAGGATGCCGAGATCGCCGACCGGATCCGTTCCAGCGGTGCCCGGCTGGTCCTGGTGGGGCTCGGCTGCCCGCGCCAGGAGGTCTTCGCGTACGCCATGCGACCGCTGCTCGACATGCCGCTGATGGCGGTCGGCGCGGCCTTCGACTACCACGCCGGGCTGCTCCGCCAGCCCCCGTCATGGATGCAGCGCGCCGGCCTGGAGTGGTTCTGGCGTCTGGGTCTGGAGCCGAAGAGGCTCTGGCGCCGCTACGTCATCCTCAACCCGGCCTACCTGAGCCGGCTCGCCGCCCAGAAGACCGGCCTGTGGAAGGCCCGCCCGCCGGTGCCGGCCACCGAAATGCCGGCCACCTTCTCGGTCTGACCCGATCCCGTACGGCACGAGGCCCCACCGGTCTTCCGGTGGGGCCTCGGCCGTGGGAGACCGGTCAGACGGTCAGGGTCCAGGTGTTGATGTAGCCGGTGTCGGCCGAGTAGGTGTCCCGCACCTGGAGCCGCCAGATGCCGTCGGCGGCCTCACCGGACACGTTGACCGTGTACGTGGCGTTCACGTTGTCGGCGCTGTCCGAGGTGCTGCTGTTCTTCAACCGGTACGCGCTGCCGTCCGGCGCGAGCAGGTCGATGACCAGGTCACCGCGGTAGGTGTGCACGATGTTCACCGCGACGGTGGAGGTCGACGAGGCGTTGCGTCCACAGCCGGAGATGGTGATCGAGCTGGTGACCGCGGCGCCGGCGTCCGGGATCGACACGTCGGAGCCGTTGGTGCCGGTGCAGCCGGTGGGCGGCGGCGGGGTGGTGCCGGTGCCCACGTTGAGCAACAGGTTCGGCGAACCCGAGCCGGGGTTGGAGACCACGTTGGGGGTCGCGTTGGCCACCAGTTGGTTGCGGACCTGCGCCGGGGTCCAGCCCGGGTTGGCGCTGGCCACCAGGGCCGCCGCTCCGACCACGTGGGGCGTGGCCATCGAGGTGCCGCTGATCGTGTTGGTGGCGGTGTTGCTCGTGTACCAGGCCGAGGTGATCGACGAGCCGGGCGCGAAGATGTCCAGGCAGGTGCCGATGTTGGAGAACGACGACCGGGCGTCCGTGTTGGTCGTCGAGCCGACCGTGATGGCTTCCGTGGTACGCGCCGGCGAGGTGTTGCAGGCGTTCGCGCCGCTGTCGTTGCCGGCCGCCAGGCCGTACGTCACACCCGAGGCGATGGAGTTGCGGACGGCGTTGTCCAGTGAGGTGTTCGCGCCGCCGCCGAGGCTCATGTTGGCCACAGCCGGCTTGATCGCGTTCGCGGTGACCCAGTCGACACCGCCGATCACGCCGGCGTTGGTGCCGCTGCCGGAGCAGTTCAGCACCCGTACGCCGACGAGCTGGACGGCCTTGGCCACCCCGTACGAGGAACCGCCCACGGTGCCGGCGACGTGCGTGCCGTGCCCGTTGCAGTCGTCGGCCGAGCCGCCGTCCACCGCGTCGTAGCCGGAGGTCGCCCGGCCACCGAAGTCGTTGTGGGAGAACTTGATGCCGGTGTCGATGATGTAGGCGTGCACGTTGCTCGCCGTGTTCGGGTAGGTGTAGGAGCTGTCCAGCGGCAGGTTGCGCTGATCGATCCGGTCCAGGCCCCAGGAGGGCGGGTTGGCCTGCGTTCCGGAGATCGAGACGGTGTGGTTCTGCTCGACGTACGCCACCGCCGGGTCGGCCGCGATCCGCGCCGCCGCGCTCGCGCTGACCTTGACCTCGAAGCCGCGCAGCGCCGCGCCGTAGGTGCGGGCCACCGTGCCACCGTGGCGGCCGGAGAGCCGCTTCGCGGTGTCACCGACCCGGTCCCGGGCCACCGCGCTGTCCTTGAGTACGACGATGTAGCTGTCCGGCACGGCGGTGGGACCGCCCGCGGCCCGGACCGCTCCGGTGGGTTCGGCTGCCAGCGCTGGAGCGCCGACGGCCAGCATGGTCGCTGCGGCCACCCCGACCAGCACGGACCTTCGTGGAAGACCCATTTCCTACCTCCCTCCGACCGGCGGCGGAACGCGACCGCCGGTCCCCTGAATCAATCGACCATTGCCGATCCAGCTGAGGGTAGATCAGGGCACAGGCAGTTGGACATGTCGAAACGTCCATAACTCCAGGAGGATGCCCCCTACGGGCACGACGTCCGGGACGAACGGGGGACCGGCCCGGATTCGCCTCGCGTCGATCCGGGAAAGACTCTCGAACATGGAGAGTCAGCTCACCATCCTGCTTCCGGTCGCCGCCCTCTGGCTGGCCGCCGGCGTCGTTGCCGACGGCCTCCCTCGGCTGCACAACACCCGCGTGCTGCGCCGACGTACCGGATGGTTGCTGGTGTTGACCCTCACCGGGGTGGCGCTCACCGCGGCCGTGCTCGGCGGCGGTCTGCTCAGCGCCGGCACCACGCCGGTCGACCGGGCCGCCGCCGGGCTCGGCCTGGCGGCCGGGCCGGCGCTCGTGGCCGCGGTCTGCTCGGTACGCCGGGTCCGCCGGCTGTGGGCTGGCGCGGGCGCCTTCGCCAGCGCGCCCGCGACACCTGCGCCGCACGGGCTGCGCGCCGCCGCGGCCCACCCGCTGCTCGGGCTGCCACTGCAGGTGACCGCCCTGGCCACGGTGCCTGCGGTGATCGCGGCGAACGGCACCGACCTCGGCGCCGATCCGAGTGTCACCGGGCCGGCGATCACCGTGGGCGCGCTCGCGGTGGCCGCCATCGCGGTCCGGCACGCGCTACGCCACAGCCGTCTCGCCGAGCGGGCCCAGCCCGACGTGCCACGGTCAACGCGGGCGACCAACCCCCTGCACGTATAGCAGCTCCAGGATTGCCCTGGTCGCTTCGAACCAACGGTCCAGCCACTCCTGCGGCGGCGCACTGCCCTTCGGCGGCAACTCCATCAGGAGGCCACGCAGCAACGGATGGTCGGCAAGGGACTCGGTGGACTCCATCGGCCAGCCAGTCGGCGGAAACGACGGCTCGATCAACGGATTCGGGTCCAGCGAGGGCAGCGAGAGCGGCGGGTCCGTCGACTCGGAGGACCCCTCCCGCCCGCTCAACTCCTGGTCCGTCGAAACCACCTCGGTCAGAACGGTGTCCCGACGGGCGCCGCGGTACTTGCCACCGAATCGTTCCGGCTTGGCCGGACCGTTGGTGAGATTTTCTGAACCGATCGTCGTCATCCGTCTCGCCTACTCGCTCGGTTGCGGGTCGGTGCGGCAGACCGTTGGCCATCGCCGTACCGACCGGTTCAACGAGACGGGCGCGTTGTGGCGACGGGATCGCCCACGGAACCTCACCCACCACCGTCACGAACCGGCCTCCCACCAGGGCTTTTCCCCGGCCGTGGCAAAGTCCCCGTCCGGAGGACCGGACGGGGACTTTGTTGATCACTCGGTCAGGCCACGCCGAACGCACCGCCTCGCGTGCCGGCGACGAAGGCGTGCCAGTCACCCGGCGCGAAGACTAGGGCTGGGCCCGCCTTGTCCTTCGAGTCCCGCACTCCGACCGCCCCCGTCACGTATGCCACCTCCACGCAGTTGTCACAGTTCGGCCCGCTCTTCGAGCTCTTGAACCATGCTGCCTGCGCCAGGTTCACGGGGAACCCCTTGGTCGCCATTTCCACAACGGCTCCTCTGCCAGTTTTGCGATGTGTGCGACGGACTCCTCCGGACGTATGGCCGCAGCGCGGATGTGATCGAAGATGAAGCTGTACTTCTGTAGTTCGTCGCTCTTCTCGAGGAAAAGCCCACCCGTGGCGTTCTCCGCGTACACAACATCCGGATCACCGGGCTCAGGGAAGCTGAGGATCGTGAAAGTGCCGTCCATGCCGGCATGCGCACCAACCTCGAACGGCAGGATCTGCAGCGTCACGTTCGGCAACTCGGCCACCTCGACCAACCGCTTGAGCTGGCCGCGCATCACCTCGTCCCCGCCCACCGGCCGACTTACCACCGCCTCATCGAGCACCACCCACAGATCGACCGGATCGTCCTGGGTCAATAACGACTGACGGCCCAGACGGACACGCACTCTCTGGTGCACCTGGTCGGGGGTGAAGTCCGGCCGAGCGGCGCGGATCATGGCGCTGGCGTACTCCTCGGTCTCCAGCAGACCCGGCACGACCTGCTGCTCGTATGCCCTGATCGAACTCGCCGCCGCCTCCAGCCCGACGTACGCGCCGACGAGCACCGTGCTGTACGGGTGCCACCAGCCCTTCTGGCGCGCCTCCCGGGCGATCTGCACGAGCTCGTCGCTCTCGGCGCCGACCACCCCGTAGATCCGCAGCATGTCCCGCACGTCGCGAGGGGTGGCCGTGGTGTGGCCGGTCTCGATCCGGGAGACCTTCGAGGCGGAGCACTCCAACTGCTCGGCGACCACCTCGATGGTGATTCCGGCGGACTCCCGCTGGCGGCGTAGCTCGGCACCGAGCCGTCGCCGTCTGATGGTGGGACTGCGCCTCTCACTCATGGCGCAACCCGTGCGCCACTGGTCTCCGCCGCTGGCTGCTCGACCCCACTCGGGCTACCTCCGGTCACGCGCCACTGGGTGACACCCGCCGGGGGCGCGACCGTCGACCGGCGAGCGTTCGCGACGAAGGGGGTGGTGCCGGTCCTCGGCCGGCCGCGACGGGCGATACCGGCCCTCAGTGTGCCGTCCGGACGCGGATGGCTTCAATAGGCCTTTCGCGCGACACGCTCACGTATCGGCAAAAGTCGACGTGCAACTTGCATGAAGCACGTCCCTGATGCAGTCTGTCCGTATGGCACGGATCACTCAGCGTCTCCGTCCGGTCCCTCGGAGTGGTTACCCCACCGAGCCGGGGAAGCCGGACACGACGCGGACCCGGCCGACGATACCCAGACCTGCTCCGGGGTGATGACCCCGCCGCTGCAAGCCGGCAAGCTGCGGCGGCGGGCGCGGTTCCCGGAAGCAGTCGGGTGGTGGTCGGGTGGCGGCACGTCACCAGCGGAGTACGGCCCGACCACCACCATCCGCACCACCGGTTCACGAGGCACGACCCCGTCGCCGGCCGAGACGTCCCCCGTTCAGGCACCGCCGGCACCACGGCCGGCCGATCCTCCCCAGGAGCCCATGTGCTTCCCCGCACCGGTGACGTACTGCACGTGACTCGCGCGGCGAGTGTCCAGTTCCTCAGGCCTATCAAGTTCCGGGTGATCCGGGTGCTCGACTGGCCCACCTATGACGGCTGGCTCTGGCTCGACGGCTACGAGTTGAACGCCGCGGGCGACGCGGTCAACCGACGCTCGATCTTCGTCCAGCGGGCCGGGCTGGAGCAGCTGCAGGCCGCCCCCGAGCCCCGTCCGCACACCGTGCGGGCCCGGCGGCCGGTCGCCCGTACCCCACTCCGGGTGGGCTGACCGACCCGATCCGCCGCCGGTGGGCGTGCCGTCGCCATAGAATCGGTACGCCCACCCCGGCACCGTTCCACCCGTACGTCCAGGACCCTGACCCTGGGATGGTCATGGTCAATCAGCCCGCCCTGCGGCGGCACCACCGCTCCCGTATCGCCTACGCATTCGGACTACTCGCCCTCCTCGGGGCGATGGCCACACTGCTGGTCCTCGTCCGCGACCCAGCGATGTCGTCCACCCGGCTGACCGCGCCGGTGCCCGCACCGGAGATCACCGTGGTCGACGTCGACCCTCCCTACGACGCAGATCCATCGGTGCGCGACGACCCCGGCTGGATCGGCGCCGACGCTCGGAGCAGCCACGCCGGAGTTGCCGACCCGACCACCCCGGCGGCCGGCCACGGTGCCGGCGGCCAGTCCGACGGGCGTCAGGAACTCACCGAAGCAGCCCCGGCCGGACACACCGCGACGGACGTCCGCCGCTCCCTGTTCTGGTCCGGAATCTTCGGCCTCACCATCTCGCTGGCCGGCCTCGGCCTGGTCGGCACCCGCCGTCGGATGTGGTGACCACCGGTCACGGCGTGTTCGTCACCGTGGGGCGCGCCGTGGTCGGGCTCGCCCCGGTCGAGGGTCGGGCCTGGGAGATCACCAACAACACCTCGTCGTCGGTCGACACCGACGTGCCCGCCTCCGGCTCGGTGCCCACCACGGTCCCGGGCGGCAGTTCCGACGACCGGTACACCACCCGGTGGGCCAGGCCGAGCCGGTCCAGCAACCCCTCGGCGGTGGCCTGCGGCAGGCCGGTGAGTGGCGGCACCGGCACCTCCTCCGGTGCCGTGGTGGTCGCCGAACTGCTCGGCGTCTCGCTGGTAGGCGCCGCCGAGGTCGGGGACGCGCTGGTCGGCGCGGCGCTGGTCGCGCTGGCGGACGGGAGCGACGGGGTGGACCCCGGGTCGTCCCGATCGTTCTCCCGGCTGGAGAGCACCAGCCAGAGGGCGCCCCCGAGCAGGGCGACGAGCAGCAACGCGAGCACACCCCAGAGGATCGGCAGCCACCATCGCCGGCCGCCCTGTTCCTCCACGTACCACTCCCCGGCGGGTTCCGCCGACCGGGGCGGCCGCACCTCGGCCCGTCCAGACCACGACGGCGGGTTCGGCGGCGCGCTCGGCGGCTCGGCGGGGATCCGCCTCGTCTGGTCGCTCGGGGCGCCCGACGGCATACCGGCGGAACGGTCGATCGGCATGGTCTGGTCCGGCGACAGGGCGGGACCAGCCGGCTCGGTGCGGTCGATCGGCGTGGTCTCATCCGGAGCCGCAGGCCGAGTGACCGGTGCGGTCTCATCCGGCGCGGGGGCAGGTCGAGCCGGTTGCGGTGGTTCCGGCCGGGCGGCCGGTGGCAGAGGGCGGGTCCGGTCGTCGTCGTGCTCGCCGGCGGGAGGCTCCTGGCGGTCGTCGCTCATCGCTCGTCCCTTCCCGGACCGGACGGGCGTCATGGCCCTCGGACCGTCAACCTAGCCGGCCGTAGCGCCCTCGGTGGGGATCAGCGTGTCGAGTCGCGCCGGTCGCGGCCTACCGATCCGCGGCGGGGCCGCGCAAGCCGCCGCCGAGAATCAGCTCCCACCGAGGTCAGGGCGTGGGTTTCGTGGTCGGCTGTTCGGGGGCGTCCGCCCCACACCAGATGCTGACCTCGTCGTTCCAGCGGGCAGGGCCATCCTCGGCCGGCTCCTGCCGGGTGACCTTTCCGCTGCGTCCACTGACGTAACGCGGATAGAGGCCCTCGTCGATCAACTCGTTGACGGCCTTGTCGCAGTTGTCCCCGATCACGTCCGGCACCTCGGCCGCTGGCGCCGGCCCGGACACCTGAAGTTGCACGGTCGTGCCCCGGGTGACCGCGGTGCCCACGGCGGGTGAGGTGCTCTCGACCGTACGGCCGGTGCCGCCTCCGAAGACCAACCGCCAGCCCAGCCGCTGCTTGCGCAACGCGTCCCGAGCCTGCACGAAGTCGGTGCCGATCACCGGTGGCACGGTCAGACCCGCACCCTTGGTCGCGGTGGCGGAGGTCCGGACGGTCGACGGTGTGGCCCGGCCGGTGCTCGGCCGTGAAGCGGTGGCCCGGCTCGTCGGCGAACCGGTCGTCGCGACCGCCAACGGATCCCCCGAGGATGCGCCGTCCTCGCCGGCCAGCAGCCAACCGCCCGTCGCGCCGACCGCGGCGAGCAGCACAGCGGCCAGCCCACCGCCCAGCAGCACGCTGGCCCGGCCGGCGCCGCCGCCGTCCTGACCACCGACGGCATCCTGTCGGCCCGTGTTCGTGTCCGTCATACCGCCCACCGCCTCATCACCGGCGACCGTACCGCCCGTCGCCCAACCTGTTGCGCCGGGCCGTTCATACCGGCGGGTCGTGCGACTCGCCGCGCCGACGACGGGACGTTACGCTGCCCGGCATGGCCAGACAGGGCTGGGGAGTGTCGATCGCCACGGCGATCGGGGTCGCTGCCGGCGCGGGCGCCGCCCAACTGGGCTTCGGCTACGGGTTGGGCGTCATCACCTGGACGCCCACCGATGCCGGAGCCACCGACACCGCCTGGGCGGATGGCCTCGCCTGGGCGACCTGGCTCGCTGCCAGCTCAACGGTCCTCGGCGCGGTCTGCGCGCAGCGACTGCACCAACGCACCACACCGACAACGGTCGAGCCACAGGTGACCGAGCCCGCCACCGTGCTCGATCAGGCGTCCCAGAGTGGCGGAGTTCCACCTGCCACCGGTGCCGCCGACCCCCAGGCGAGCAAGGTGGCCGCGCCCGACGACCGTGGCGGTCTGCTGCGCCGGGTCGCCCTCGCGCTCGGCGCCGGGATCGGCGGCCTGGTGACGGTGCTGCTGATCGCCGTGCCCGCGCGGGTCGCGACCGGCGCGGACACCGGCGCACCGCAACGGACCGCCGCCGTCCAGGCGACGCTCGGGATCCTGCTGGGCGTACTCGTCGCGATCTGGGCGCTCCGCTCCCGGGCAGCCGCGGTCAACGTGACCGCGACGGCCGCCTGGCTCTGGCTGCTCGCGGTGGTCTCGGTCATTGACGGGGTACGCGTCGGGCGAGGGCTGACCGGTGCTCAACTGGGCACCTGGCAGCTCGACCCGGACCACTCGCGGTACTGGATCGGTGACCAGCTCTACTGGCCCGGCGCGCTGCTGGCACTCGTACCCGCGCTGCTGATCGGTCTGCTGGCCGCCCGGCGGGCCGCCCGCCCGGCCGGGCACCGCGTCGGCGCGGCAGCCTCCGGCGCTGCCGGTCCGGTGCTCGTCGCGCTCGCCTACCTGACCACACTGCCGCACTGGTCGACCCTGGGCCCCGCGCAGTTGTCCACCCAACTGATCGCCCCGTACGCGGTGATCGCCGGGGTCGGCGGCTCGGTGCTGGCCGCCGTCCTCGCCGAGCGGGCCGACCGGCACCGGGCGGCGCACCGCGGCGCGGCCTCGCCGGGTACGACCACCGGCCCGACCTCGACCGTTGAGCCCGAACTGACCCCGGCTACCGACGGCGGGCCGACTCCGACCGCCCGGGTCACGCCCACTGCGGTCGCCGAAGCCGATCCCGCGCCACCGGCCCCCGACTCGTCGACCCGCACCACAGGTCGGCGCAGCAGGGCCGACACCGCACCGCAGGCAACTGAGGCGGCCTCCCCGCCGAACGAGGGTCCGACACCCAGGGTGCCCGCACCACGCGTGAACCCGGACGTTCCGGTTGTCGCCCCATCCACCACCGAGGATCCGACGTCAAGCGCCCGGCGCACCCGCTCAACCCGCCGCGCCACCCGCCCCACGACGGACTGAGGACTGCCCTGCTCTGTTGACCATGAAGTTGTTGCCATCCCACGCAGCGTGTCGTGGCAACAACTTCATGATCGACGCGGGTGTGGGCGGGGTGGGGGTTAGGGGACTGGCCAGGTGTGGACCGGGTTGTTGGTGCGTTGGAGTTCCGCGTAACGCTGGACCATGTGGTGCAGCGCGTCCTTCCGGTCCATGCCGTGCCGCCGCTCCGCCGCCCAGACCGCCTCGGTCTGCCAGACGGCGCCGTTGCGACCGGTCCGGCAGCGCTGCTCGATGATGCCGAGCAGCCGGTCCCGCTGGGCCGGGGCGACACCGAACCCGTCCAGGCCGACGGCGGCGGTGGGCAGCAACTGCTCCAGCACCAGCTTGGTGACCGGCACCTCACCGAGCCCGGGCCAGTGCAGCACGGCGTCGAGGCCACGCCGGGCGGCGGCGTGGAAGTTCTCCTCGGCGGAGCTGAAGGTGAGCTGACTCCAGATGGGGCGGTCCGACTCGGCCAGACCGCGGGCCAGCCCGAAGTAGAAGGCCGCGTTGGCGAGCATGTCCACCACCGTCGGACCGGCCGGGAGCACCCGGTTCTCCACCCGCAGGTGCGGACGGCCGTTCATGATGTCGTAGACCGGGCGGTTCCACCGGTAGACCGTGCCGTTGTGCAACCTCAGCTCCCCGAGCTGCGGCACACCGCCGGCGTGCAGCACCTCCACCGGGTCCTCGTCCTCGCAGATCGGCAGCAGCGGCGGGAAATACCGGACGTTCTCCTCGAACAGGTCGAAGATCGAGGTGATCCACCGCTCGCCGAACCACACCCGGGGCCGTACGCCCTGGGCCTTCAGTTCATCCGGACGAGTGTCGGTGGCCTGCTGGAAAAGGGCGATCCGGGTCTCGGCCCAGAGTTGACGGCCGTACAGGAAGGGGCTGTTCGCGCCGACCGCCACCTGCACACCGGCGATGGCCTGGGACGCGTTCCAGTAGTCGGCGAAGCTGTCCGGTGCCACCTGGAGGTGGAACTGGAGGCTGGTGCAGGCGGCCTCGGGGGCGATCGAGTCGGTGTGCGTGCGGAGCTGTTCGACGCCACGGATGTCCAGCTCGATGTCCTCGCCCCGAGCGCCGACGATCTGGTCGTTGAGCACCCGGTAGCGCTCGTTGGTGGAGAGATTGTCCTCGACCAGGTGCCCCTCGGTGAGGGTGGGCAGGATGCCGACCAGGACGATCTTGGCGTCGGACCTGGCCGCTCGCTCGTCGGCCCGGGAGAGGCTGCCGCGCAGGTCATGCTCGTATTCGGCGAAACCGGTGCCCTCGATCAGCCGGGGCTCGGCGTTGAGTTCGAGGTTGAACTGCCCCAGCTCGGTCTGGAAAAGGGGGTCGGCGATGTCGGCGAGGATCTCCTCGTTGCGCATCGCCGGCTCGGCCGCCGAGTCGACCAGGTTGAGTTCGATCTCCAGGCCGGTCATCGGTCGGTCGGCGTCGAACCCGAAGTCGTCCAGCATCAGGGCGAAGACGTCCAGGCACCGCCGCACCTTCTGCCGGTACCGGACGCGATCATCCCGGGTGAAGGCGCCCTGCGAGACGTCCCTGCCCATGTGGTGTCCTCCCGACAACCGGCGCGGTCGGGATCCTGCCGTCCCGGAAGCGCATTGTGAACCATCACGGTAAGAGCGCCCACCTGACCGGGGCCAGAGGCCAATGGCGGTGATCCGACATCGACCCGAGCGGACGCTGCTCGTGGCGCCATCTGTACCCCGCCGTCAGCCGCCAGGACCCGATGGCGGTGAGAACAACTCGTGACAATTACCACGACCTCGGCATCGGATGTCAGAGACGACGCAGGGCCCGCGCCGACGTGCGGCGCGGGCCCTGCGTGGTTGATCCGGGAGGGATCAGGCCTGACGGACGGCCTCGCCCTCGATCTCAATCTTGATCTTGCGGCTGACCAGCACGCCCCCGGTCTCCAGGGCGACGTTCCAGGTCAGGCCGAACTCCTCGCGGTCGATCTCGGTGCTCGCCGAGAAACCGAAGATGTCCTGGCCGAAGGGGCTGCGGCCGACACCCTCGAACTCCACCTCCAGCTCGACCGGGCGGGTGACGTCCTTGATGCTCAGCTCACCGGTGAGCACGAACTCGTTGCCACGACGGGACTTGACCCCGGTGCTGCGGAACTCGAGCGTCGGGAACTTCTCCGAGTCCAGGAACTCGGGGCTGCGCAGGTGTGCGTCCCGGTCGGCCTGCGTGGTGTCGATGCTGGCCGCCTGAATGGTCGCGACGACCGACGACTGCAGCGGGTCCTCGGCGATGGTGATGGTGGCGGTCGCCTCGTTGAACTCACCGCGAACCTTGCTCACCATCATGTGCCGGGCAACGAAGCCAACCCGCTTGTGCGCCACGTCCAGCGCGTAGGTGCCGGCCGCCGGGATGGTGAGGCCGTCCCAGTCGCGGGTAACCGCATCGATGCTGCTGGTCATGCTGCTGTCCTCCAGGAGATTGTTTAGTAGCCCAACGACTGCCTGAGCAACTATAACCACTGCAATATTCCCCGTGTCAAGTACTGCTACGATGAACCGGTGACCAACGTCTTCGACGATCCCCGGATCACCGCCGTCGGCCTGCTCTTCGAGGCACACGCCGGGCTCTCAGCCCGGTTCAACGCCCAACTCGAAGAGCACGGCCTCTCCGCGGTCGAGTTCGAGGTCATCACCCGTCTGGCCCGCTCACCGGGCAACCAGCTACGCATGACCGACCTCGCCGCGCAGACCTCCCTGTCGACCAGCGGAGTGACCCGTGTGGTGGACCGGATGGAACGTGACGGGTTGCTCACCCGGCGCGCCTGTCCGAGTGACCGGCGCAGCTCGTACGCCGTGGTCACCGCCGCCGGCATGCAGCGACTGAACGAGACGCTGCCCGGGCACCTGCAGATGATCGAGCAATGGTTCACCGGCCAACTCGACCCCGAGGCACTGGCGGCCCTTCTCGACGGGCTGCGCCGGGTCCGCGACGCCGCGCATCCGTGCGCCACCGCCGGCAGCGACGACACCAGCTTCGAGCAGCAGACCGACGCCGCCCGGTCCTGAGCACACCCGAGGGTGGGCGGGGTGACAGCACCGGCAGAAAGACCGGCAGAACTGGCTGAGCCAAGCTGGATGATCCGGGCGAAGCCGGCTTTCTGCCGTCGCAGCGGTGGCAGGCTTCTTGCACCGGGGATCACCGGGGGGTGACGGCGCGGGCGATCAGCGAGGGGTAGCACCAAGGGGGCTCTTCGCCCGCGCCACTCTCGCCCCCGGGCGCCTCGGGCGCGCCCGAGGCGGCCGACACGGTCGGGTTTACTGGGCCGCCGGCCCTTCCCGGGCGGTGGTCAACGCGTAGAGCAGTCCGGTCTCCTGCGGCAGCAGCTGGATGCCGCTCTCCTGGCAGGCCCGGGCGAGCCGGTCGAGCACGGCCGGATCGGCAGTGCTCGCGGCCAGCCCCACCAGCGCTTCCACCACGTCCCGGCGATCCCGGCCCGCCTCGTCGGCGGCAGCGGCGAACCACTCGGCAGCCAACTCCCGGTCACCCCGGTGCAGCGCGAGATTCCCCTCGATCAGCGCGCAGAGCCCGGCGTCCGGTCCACCCCAGGGCAGTGCCGCGTCACCGGAGCGCGGTCGCGGCAGGACCCGCCCCGACCCGGCCGCCGCAGCCTCGGCCACCCCGGTACGCAGCTCGGTGAGCACCTCGGTCGCCTCGGCAGCACGCCCGTCCTGGGCGAGCGCCAACCCGACCGTTCCCAGCACCCGGCGGCGGTGCCCGGGATCGCCCAGCTCGGAGAACCCCGCCATCGCCCGCCGACCATGGTCGACGGCGTCCGCGTACCAGCCCTCCAGGCGGGCGACCTCGGCGCGATTGGCCCAGGCCAGCACCCGCAGCCGCTGCTCCCCACTCTCGGCGGCGAGCCGGTCCACCGCGGCGAGCCGGCGTCGGGCCGCAGCCAGGTCACCGACCCGGATCTCGTGCCAGGCCAGGCTGTTCTGGGCCACCGCCAGGTCGCGGGTCCGCCCATTGCGGGCGGCCAGCCGCAGCACCACCTCGGCCTGCTCGCGAGACTCGTCGTGCCGGCCGACGGAGATCAACAGGTTGCCGAGCACGGTGCGCGCCTCCAACTCCCCGGTGACGTCGCCGGCCTCCAGGAAGGTGTCCAACGCCGCGCGCGCCGTCGGCAGTTCCTCGGCGCTCGCGCCGTGCTCGGCCGCGAGCCGGGCAACCCCGAGCGCGGCCCAGCCACGCAGGACCGGATCGGCGTCGGCGGTACGCGGGTCGGCCAGCAGCCGGTGCAGCCACTGTCGTCCGACGACGTCGCGCCCACGGAACCGCCACCAGCGGGTCAGACAGGCCGCCAGTCGCAGCGCGGTCAACGGGTCGTCGGTGGCCGCGTGGGACAGCGACGAGCTGATGTCACTGCTCATCTCGTCCAGCCGGTGCACCGCGTCGGACATTCGTGGGCCGATCAGGTCGATCGCGGTCCGCGCCACCAACCGCGCGATCACCTCCGCGTGCCGCCGCCGGATGCAGGTCAGCTCACCCTCGCCGGCCGCCTGCTCCACGGCATAGTCACGGACAGCGTCGAGCAGCCGGAACCGGAACGACCCGGTGCCGCGTACGCCCAGCAGCCCCAGCTCGACGAGCCGGTCCAACAGCGGAACAGGATCGATCGCCACCGTGCCGTCCCGGTCGGCCTCGTCGGCGAGCATCTCCTCGGCCAGCTCCACCGACCAGCGGTTGCCGAACACGGCGAGCTGCCGCAGCGCCGCCCGCTCGTCCGGCGCCAGCAGTCGGTAGCTCGTCGCCACCGCGTCGCGCAGGGTGACCGTGGCCACCGCCGGGGTGGTCTCCGGGCCGCTCGACCCCGGGGTGAACGCGTCCAACGGGTCCCAACCGGGGTGGACGGGGGGATCGGCGGGAGTGGCGAGGTCGAGCACCCGGTCGCCGTACCGGTCGAGGAGCTCGGTGAGGTCGAGGAGCCGGCCCCGGGCGGCCATCAGCTCGATGGCCAGCGGCAGCCCGCCCAGGCGACGAACCAGCGCGGCAAGCGCTGGCAGCTCGTCGGGTGTGGGTGTCTCCCGGCGGACCTGAGCGAGCCGGGCGGTGAACAACGCGACAGCCGGCCACGATTCGAGCGTGGCCAGCCCGGAGCGTTCGGCGTCCGGTGGCGGCACGTCGAGCGGGGAGACCGGCCAGACCCGCTCGCCGGGTAGGCCAACCGGGTGCCGTCCGGTGACCAGCACCCGCAGCGAGGGCAGGGCCGCGAGCAGCCGGTGCAGCGTCGCGGCCACCGGCCCCGGGGCGCGTTCCACCGCGTCCATCACCAACAGCGCCGGCTGCCCGGCGAGCCGGGCCACCAGGTCCGGCAGCCGTGCCGCGCCAAGCACCGACATCGAGGCGGCGAGCACGTCCGGCCCGTCCGAGCCCTCGCCGATCAGCACCCCGGTCACGCCGGCCGGGTGGGCCGAGGCCACCACGTGCGCCATCGACGTCGCCAGGGCGGTCTTGCCGACCCCGGCCAACCCGACCAGGCTCACCAGCCGGGGCCCGCGCTCCGCCGTCAGCATTCCGGTCAGCTCGGTGATGTCGCGGTCCCGGCCGATCAGCGTCACCGGTGGTGGGAGGTTCACCGGCCGGTCGGCGGACGTGGTTCTGCCGCTGACCGCGAGCGCTGGCGAGGTGGTGTCCGGGCGGACCAGCTCACCGGCGGAGCCGCGGGCCGCGGCCAGGAACGCCGCCCGGCCGGTGTCGGTCAACGCCAGCGCCGTGGCGAGCAGGTCCACTGTGGTGCGCTGCGGCCGGACCGCCCGACCGCGCTCCAGGTCACGCACCGTCCGCACACCCACCCCGGCCCGGGACGCCAGCTCGGCCTGGGTCAGGCCGGCGGCGCGTCGATGCTCGCGGAGCAGCTCCGACAGGGCGGTACGACCAGCCGGGCTCCGCGACCGATCATGATCCGGAGTCATGGGCACGAAGAGTACGGATCGACTCCGACGCTCGGCAGTCGAACGTCGGGCTATTGACGCCCACCCGCCGAAACCCGA
Source organism: Micromonospora sp. M61 (assembly GCF_018070245.1). NCBI lineage: Bacteria > Bacillati > Actinomycetota > Actinomycetes > Micromonosporales > Micromonosporaceae > Micromonospora > Micromonospora sp. M61. Next base: position 41,818 of record NZ_JAGPYA010000029.1, read on the forward strand.
CAGCCGTACTGGCGGTCCACCCGGTGCGGGTGTCCGACTGGATCTCTCAGAGGCCCAGATCCCGAGCGATGATCATGCGCTGCACCTCACTGGTGCCCTCACCGATCTCCAGGATCTTGGAGTCCCGCCAGAACCGGGCCACCGGGTACTCGTTCATGAAGCCGTACCCGCCATGGATCTGGGTAGCCTCCCGGGCGTTGTCCACGGCGATCGTGCTGGCGTGCAGCTTGGCGATGGCGGCCTGCCGCTTGAACGGCTCGCCGGCCAGCATCCGGGCGGCGGCGTCGTAGTAGGCCAGCCGGGCGGTGTGCGCCTTCAGCTCCATGTCGGCGATCTTGAACTGGATCGCCTGGTTGGCGCCGATCGGCCGGCCGAAGGCGTGCCGCTCCTTCGCGTACTTGATCGACTCGTCGACGCAGCCCTGGGCGAGGCCGACGGCCAGCGCGGCGATGGCGATCCGGCCCTCGTCGAGGATGCGCAGGAACTGGGCGAAACCCCGGCCCCGTGCACCGAGCAGGTTGGCAGCCGGCACGCGACAGTCGTCGAAGGTCAGCTCGTGGGTGTCCGAGGCGGTCCATCCCACCTTGGAGTAGCCCGGCGCCACAGTGAACCCGGGCGTGCCGGACGGCACGATGATGGTCGACAGCTCCTTGGAACCGTCCGGGTTCGTGCCGGTCACCGCGGTGACTGTCACCATGGCCGTGATGTCGGTGCCCGAGTTGGTGATGAACGCCTTCGATCCGTTGATCACCCATTCGTCGCCGTCCAGCACCGCCCGCGTCTGGGTGCCGGCGGCGTCGGAGCCGGTGCCCGGCTCGGTGAGACCGAAACCGGCCAGCGCCTCGCCGCTGAGCAGCTTGGGCAGCCAGGTCGCCTTCTGCTCCTCGGTGCCGAAGCGGTAGATCGGCATCGCGCCCAATGACACCGCCGCCTCCAGCGTGATGGCCACGCTGGAGTCGACCCGGGCGATCTCCTCCAGGGCCAGGCAGAGGGCGAAGTAGTCGCCACCCATGCCGCCGTGCTCCTCGCCGAAGGGCAGGCCGAACAGGCCCATCTTGCCCATCTGCCGGATCACCTCGTACGGGAAGGTGTGCTGCTCGTAGTGCTCGGCGATGACCGGGGCGACCACCTCGCGCGCGAAGTCCCGCACGCTGTCCCGCAGCGCCGTTTGTTCGTCGGTGAGCCGGAAGTCCATCTCATCCTCCTGTAAGGACGGTCCCGCCCGGCGCTCGTGACGCCGGGGCGGGTCGCTGTGGGGGGCCCGGATCGAGGATCAGACCGGGGTGACGCCGTGCCGACGGCGGGAGAAGTGCCGGTCCTTCGTACGCGCCGCCGCGAACCGACGGACCAGCTCGGTGCGCAGGTCCTGCGGCTCGACGATGGCGTCCACCACCAGCTCACTGGCGAGGCGGACGACGTCGATGTCCTGCTCGTACTCGGCCCGCTTCGCGGCGACGAAGGCGGCCCGCTCGTTCTCGTCCGCGATGGCGGCGATCTTGTTGGCGTAGACCGCGTTCACGGCGGCTTCGGCCCCCATCACCGCGATCTTCGCGGTCGGCAGCGCGATCGTGGCGTCCGGCTCGAACCCGGGACCGGCCATCGCGTAGAGGCCGGCGCCGTACGCCTTGCGGACCACCACGCAGATCTTCGGCACCGTCGCCTCGGAGATCGCGGTGATCATCTTCGCGCCGTGCCGGATGATGCCCTGCTTCTCCACCACGCTGCCGACCATGAAGCCGGGCACGTCGCTGAGGAACAGCAGCGGCACGTTGAACGCGTCGCAGAGCTGCACGAACCGGGTCGCCTTGTCGGCCGAGTCGACGAAGAGCACGCCGCCCTTGAACATCGAGTTGTTGCCGACGACACCGACGACCTGGCCGTCGAGTCGGCCGAAGCCGATGGTCAACTCCTTGGCCCAGAGGGCCTGGATCTCGAAGAAGGAACCCTCGTCGAGCAGACCCTTGACGTAGCGCCGCATGTCGAACGCCTGCCGCTCGCTGGCCGGCACGAGCGCGGCAAGGTCGGCCTTGGCCGGGGCGGCGACGGCCGGGGCGGTCGGCGGCGCCTGCGTCCAGTTCGCCGGGAGGTACGACAGGTAGGTCTTCACCACGTCGAGCGCGTCGGCCTCGGTCTTGCAGAGGAAGTGCCCGACCCCGGATTCGGCGGTGTGCACCTTGGCCCCGCCCATCGCCTCCAGGGTGGTCTTCTCGCCGGTGACCATCTCGACCATCCGGTCCGAGCCCAGATACATGCTCGCGTTGCCGTCGACCAGGGCGACCACGTCGCAGAACGCCGGAATGTACGCCCCTCCGGCGGCGCTCGGGCCGAACAGCGCGCACACCTGCGGGATCGAGCCGGAGGCGCGCACCTGGTTCCAGAAGATCTTGCCGGCGCCACGGCGGCCGGGGAACAGGTCGACCTGGTCGGTGATCCGGGCGCCGGCCGAGTCGACCAGGTAGACCATCGGCACACCGGCGCCGTACGCCCGCTCGATGATCCGAATGATCTTCTCGACGGTGCGGGCGCCCCAGCTGCCGGCCTTGACGGTGGAGTCGTTGGCCATCAGGCAGACCTGTCGGCCGTCGATCGTGGCGGTGCCGGTGACCACCCCGTCGGCGGGCAGCCCCTCGGCCATCGTGTTGGCATAGAGGCCGTCCTCGACGAAGGAGCCCTCGTCGACCAGGAGCGCGACCCGCTCTCGCGCGAACAGCTTGCCCTTGGCCGCGTTGGCCGCGTGGTACTTGTCCGCGCCGCCGGACCGGGCCCGCTTGCGCAGCTGCTCCAGTGCCTCACCGTCGAGCGTCACGCCGACTCCCTCGCCATAACGACCTGAACGATCGTTAGGCTAGCGCATCGGCACGACCGTCGGCGACCCACGGGCGAATCAGACGGCGAAGCTTGACGCAAGACATTGAAAAAGATGAATGCTTATCGCTAGGCTCCTGACACCCCCCTCCCAGATCGGAGTCAGCGATGACCTCACGACTCAATCGGCTCGCGGTCGCGTTCCTCGCGACGGCACTCGCCACCCTCGGCGTCACGGTCGCCAACCCGTCGCCCGCGTCCGCCGCCATGACCATCTGCTACAACACCAGCCAGGCGGGCAGCTACGCCAGCGTCGCCAACCAGGCCGCATCGATCTGGAACAACGCCACAGTGAACCTGACCCTCTCGGCGAACTGCGGCTCCAACCTCCGGATCTACCGGATCACCGGCGGCGGCTCGTACGCCCAGCGGACCAGCCTCGGCAACGGCCGGGTCTACATCGACACCCAGCAGGCCGCCCAGTACAGCGTGCTGCGGATCATGACCCACGAGATCGGGCACATTCTCGGCCTGCCGGACAACTACAACGGGAACTGCGCGCTGCTGATGTCCGGCGGCAGCGCCGGCACCAGCTGCACCAACGCCTACCCCAGCTCCGCCGAGGCGAGCCGGGTGAGCAACCTCTTCGCCGGCACGTTCAGCGCCACCGACCGCAGCGCGGACATCTTCCGCGACAGCTGGCCGAGCGCGCTCACCTCCGTGAGCTGATCGACCTGGCACGTGGAAGGGGCCGGTGCACGCGCGCCGGCCCCTTCGTCGCGTCCGAACCGCTCAGCTCGGCATCGGCGTCAGGCGGGTACGCGGGCCCGCCCGCAGCACGCCGGACGGGAGCTTCTTGCCGAGCAACTCCTCGGCCAGCTCCGCCGCCTCGATCAGGGCCGCCAGGTCGATGCCAGTGTCGATGCCCATGTCGTGCAGCATGTGCACGGCCTCCTCGGTGGCCAGGTTGCCGCTCGCTCCCGGCGCGTACGGGCAGCCGCCCAGGCCACCGACGCTGGCGTCGAACTCGGTCACCCCCAGCTCCAGCGCGGTCAACAGGTTGGCCAGCGCCGTACCCCGGGTGTTGTGGAAGTGCAGCAGCACCGGCACGTGCGCGTTGCGGTCGCGTACCGCGGTCAGCAGCTCGCGGACCCGGCGTGGGGTGCCCATGCCGGTGGTGTCGCCGAACGCGACCCGGTCCGCGCCGTCGCGGACCACCCGGTCGACGATGCCGGCCACCCGCGCCGGGTCGATGTCACCCTCGTACGGGCAGCCGAAGCTGGTCGCCACGATCACCTCGACCTGCGCGGACGCGCCGTGCAGGAGGTCGATCAGCTCAGCGATGTCGTCCAGCGACTCGTCGGTCGACCGGTTGACGTTGCGCCGGTTGTGCGTGTCGCTGGCGGAGACCACCACTTCGATCTCGGTGAAGCCGGCGGCGAGGGCCCGCTGGGCGCCCCGGGTGTTCGGCACCAGCGCCGAGTACCGCACCCCGTCGGCCTTGACCGCCCGCTGCCACACCTCGTCGGCGTCGGCCATCTGCGGGATCGCCTTGGGGTGCACGAACGACACCGCCTCGATTCGGCGTACGCCGGTGCCGGAGAGGGCGTCGAGCAGCCGCACCTTGGCGTCGGTCGGGATCGGGTCCTCGTTCTGCAACCCGTCCCGTGGCCCGACCTCACGGATGGAGACGGAATCTGGCAGTTGACTCATCGGTCACCTCGCTGTGACGTCGGATCGGGACAGCATGTCGGCCCCTTTGCTCTGCTGCCCTATGTGCGACGGCTACTGTCCGTCATCCGGACAACCGCTGTCGCCTATAGGTAAGCAGAGCAAAGGGCGAACGAACCAGTCCTGCCTCCCCGCAGGGGCGACGGCCTGGCCGGTCAGCGCATTCGGGAGACGATGCCCGTGTCGTAGGCGCCGGAGAGGAACTCTTCGTTGGTCAGGAGCTCGGCGAAGAAGGGGACGTTGTTCTTCGGGCCCTCGATCTGGAAGGCGGCGACCGCGGTCTTCGCCCGCTCCAGCACCTCGTCACGGGTGGCGCCGCTGATGATGAGCTTGGCCAGCAGGCTGTCGTAGAACGGGGTGACCGTGTTGCCCTCGGTGTAACCGGAGTCGACCCGCACACCCTCGCCGGTGGGCTCCACCCACGTCCTGACCACACCCGGGCCGGGCAGGAAGCGCTTCGGGTCCTCGGCGTTGATCCGCAGCTCGATGGCGTGACCGCTCGGCGCCAACGCGTCCGGGTCGAACGTCGGCGCCAGCCCGGACGCCACCCGCAACTGCTCCTCGACCAGGTCGACGCCGTAGACGTACTCGGTCACCGGGTGCTCCACCTGAAGGCGCGTGTTCATCTCCAGGAAGAAGAACTCGTTCGTCTCCGGATCGAGCAAACACTCCACGGTGCCCGCGTTGCGGTAGCTGACCGCCTCACCCGCGCGCACCGCCGCCGCCAAGAGGCGAGATCGCAGCTCCGGCGACACCGCCGGGGACGGCGACTCCTCGACCAGCTTCTGGTTGCGTCGCTGCACCGAGCACTCCCGCTCGCCGAGCGCCACCACCCGGCCGTCGGCCAGGCCGAGAATCTGCACCTCGACGTGCCGCACCCGGGGGAAGTACCGCTCGATCAGCACCGAGCCGTCGCCGAACATCCGCTCGGCGAACGCGCGCACCTTGTCGTACTCGGTGCGCAGCGCGGCCTCGTCGACGGCGACGCCCATGCCCATGCCGCCGCCACCGGCCGCGGCCTTGACCATCACCGGGTAGCCGATCCCGGCGGCGGCGGTAACCGCCGCGTCCAGGTCGGCGGCCGGGTCGGTGGTGCCGGGCGCGACGGGAACGCCGGCGGCCGCCATCAGGTTCCGGGCATTGATCTTGTCGCCCATCGCGGTGATCGCGTCCGCGTCGGGCCCGACCCAGATCAGGCCGCTCGACTCGACGGTACGGGCGAACTCGGCGTTCTCCGACAGGAAGCCGTAACCGGGGTGGATGGCCTGCGCACCTGTCGCCTTCGCGGCGGCGAGGATCGCCTCGGCGTTGCGATAGCTCTGCGCCGGGTTCGGCGGGCCGATGAGAACGGCCTCGTCCGCCTCGGCCACGAACGGGAGGTCGGCATCGGCCTCCGAGTACACAGCGATCGCGCGGATGCCGAGCCGCTTGGCGGTCCGGATGATCCGGCGGGCGATCTCGCCCCGATTGGCGACCAGCAGTGACTCGATCATGTTTCCTCCCGGCGTCCGGATGGTGGGACGGTAGTCAGGGAATCATGAGCGACGGGCTTCTGACGAGTCGGGTTCAGGCGAGCGAGTCGGCCTCAGGCGAGCAGTGCGGCCAGGGTCGCGCCGCGCAGCAGCTCGGCACGGCGTCGGCGGTCCACCTCGCCACCGAGGAACGGGGTCGAGTTCATCAGACCGAACGCGGCGTGCGCGAGCACCCGAGCCTCACCGTCGGGCATGCCCGGGTGCAACGCGGTGAGCACTGTCACCCACTCCTCGACGTAGAGCCGTTGCAGGCGACGGATCTGCCGTCGCGGCTCCTCCGGCAGGCGATCCAACTCGTGCAGGTGCAACGCGATCACCGCCGGGTTGGCCAGCGCGAACTCGACGTGGAAGTCGATCAGCGACTCCAGCACACCGCGCGGGTCGTCCGGGCGGCCGGCGGCACGTTCCCGCCCACCGGCCAGCAACCCGTCGCTGACCGGGATCAGCGCGGCGGCCAGCATGGCCTCCTTGCCGGCGAAGTGGTGGTAGAGCGCCGGACCCGTGACCCCCGCCGCCGCACCGATGTCGTCCATCGACACACCGTGGTAGCCACGGGCGGCGAACAGACCGACCGCGATCTCCAGGATCTCGTCCTTGCGGGACCTGCGCCGGCCCGCGCCCGCCGCACCCCGTGCCTGCTGTTCCACCGTCACCGGGCAAGCGTAGACCGCGACCTGACCACGGGGGGCCGCTGGTTACCCAGCGATTGGGCACACCTCGGCGCGCTCAGTCGTCGTCCGGATCGAGGTCGTGCTCCGTCCGCAGCGCGGCGGCCTCGGCGGGCCGGTCCAGCAGATCCAGGGCACGGGCCAGCAGCCAGGCAGTCTGGCGGACCGGCTGCGAGTCGGCCGGCAGCCCACCGAGGACACGCCGCAGCAGCGGCTCCGCCTCGGCCGGCCGGTCCAGTCGAAGCAGCAGCTCGCCGGTGAGACCCTCCACCTGGGCGGCCTCACCAAATGCCTCGATCGACCGCAGCTGGTCGGGCACCCCGGTGAGTCGCGCCAGCGCCTCGTCCAGCCGGCCGTCGGCCGTCAGCACCCGCGCCCCGGCCTCGGCCGCCATCGCCAGCTCGTACGTCACCGGTGGCTCGGCCTGTCCGGCCAGCGTCGCCGCCAACTCGTCCACCTTTTCGACGGCACGGATCGCTGCCGGCCGGTCGTCGGCCCAGAACCAGGCGTACGCCTCGCGCCGACGCGCCCGCAGCTCGTCCAGCGGCATGCCGCCGAGCCGGTACGCCGTGGCGGCTGAGGCGAACCGCTCTGCGCCGGCCGCGTCCCGGTCCGCGTCGTAGAGGATGTCGCCGGCCTCCTCCAGCACCTGCGCCCGATACGGGAGGTTGTCGGGACCATTCAGGTTGTCGGCCAACTGCTCCAGCAGGGTCAGCGCCGGGTCGATCTCGCCGAGACCGGCGTACACGCCGGCCAGCAGGTGCCGGCAACGGTCCGCCTCGGCCTGGGCGCCAAGCCGGTCGAGACCGAGGACGGCCTCCTCGGCGACCTCGGCCGCCTCGCCGAGCCGACCCACCATCCGGTACGCGTTCGCCAGCTCCCACCGCAGGAACGCGTCTCCCTCGGCACCCCGCTCCACGCAGAGCGTCACCGCCTCGACGAGGTCGTCCACCGCGTCGGCGGCCCGGCCTGCGGCGAGCAACGCGCGGGCACGGGCGACGCGAACCGGCAACTCCGCGTCCGCAGGTGCAAGCGGCAGTGCCTCGTCGCAGGCGGCCACCGCCTCGGCCGGGTCGTCCACCGTTCGGGCGTACGCCAGGCAGGCCGCCGTGACCAGCTCACCGACGCCCAGTTCACGGCCGATCCGACGGGACTCGTCGGCGGCGGCGCGTGCCTCCTCGACACGGTCCGCCTGCTCCAGCAGGTGCGCCCGGTGCAGTGCGACCCGGGCCGCCAGGTATGGATCACCACCCGCGTCGGGCGGCACCCGGTCCAGCGCCGCGAGCGCGTCGGCCCAGCGTTCCCGGTGCAGCAGCGCCAACGCCACCCGGTCGTGGGCGGCGGCCCGCTGCCGGGCGTCGCCGTCCCGGTCCAGCACCTCGGCTGCCTTCTGGACCAACGCCAACCCCTCGTCGGCGTCGTCGTCGGACCGGGTCAGCAGCACGCCGAGCCGCCCGGCGATCACCTGGGCGGACAACTCCTCGCCCGCCGTCCGGTACGCCTCCAGTGCCGCTCGGCTCATCTCGATCGCGCCCGGGATGTCGTCCTCGTCGCCGCGCTCGGCCGCCCGCAACGCCAACCGGTGGGCGAGCGTACGCGGGGGCAGGTCGGCCGAACCGAACCGCTCGTCGTAGGCGGCCAGCACCGCTCGGAACGTGGCCGGGTCGTGCCGACCCCAGCTCTGCTCGGCGAGGTTCAGCAGCTCGTCCGGCCCGGCGTCGGCGGGCACCGGCACGGCGGTCGGCACGGCCATGCCGGAGCGCACCACGTTGCCGGTCGCCGCAGAGGCCTTGCTCGTGGGAGTGGTCGGCTCGCCCTCCGTCGGGCGTGGCGGGCGACGGCGGACGCTCGCGGACAGCGGCAGGTGCTCGCCGCGCGGCCGCACAGCGAGCCGGCGGGCGATCCACTCCGACTGGTGGGTGGTGCCGTTGCGGGCGTCGAAGCGCTCCGCCAGCCCGGTCGCGGTCCGTGTCAGCTCGTCGGCGAGCACCAACGCCGACACCTCGCCGGCCGGTCGGCCCTCGGCAGCCCGGCGGTACAGGGTCGCCTCACCGCTCTGACCGGCCTGGCGCAGCGCTGCGGCGGCCGTCGCAGCGAAGTGCATCGCGGCGGCCGGCGACGGTGCCCGGTCCAGCCAGTCCAGGTGCCGTTCGACCAACTCCACCGCCCGCGCCTCGTTCCCGGTCAACGTGCAGAACTCGACGTGGTCGCCGATGTCCCACAGGTCGGCGAGGTTGCCGCGCAATCGGCGGTACGCCTCCCGGTGCGCGTCCCGCGCCGACTCGGCCCGCCCGGTCCGCAGGTACGGCAGGAGCAGCGCGGTGAGGATCGCCTGCGGCTGCTCGTTGCACGTGAGCCGGCCGGCGAGCACCGGCTCGGACAACGCCACCGCCTCCGCGTCCCGCCCGGTGTCGGCGAGGTAGTTCACCTGGCTCGTCGGGTCACAGCCGGCGCAGTCGGAGAGGGCGTCGCGCGGGGTGGTCTGCCAGAGCCGGTACCAGTGCGCGGCCGCCTCGGCGTCGCCCACGTGGTTGGCGACCCGGAACCGATGCTTGTGGGCGGTCTGCAGGCTGTGCCCACCGGCCCGGTAGCGGCGTTCCATGTCGTCCAGCACGGCGTACGTGCGGTCGAGTGGCACCTCCGGGAAGTTCAGCAGGCCGTTGACCATGTACTTGAAGTGCCAGAGCAGGTTGTGCAGGTGCCGCTGGTGGTAGGGCTGCGGATCCTGGTCGAACTCGGACAGGCACCAGGAGAAGGTCACGAAGGACTTCGCCGGCTCGCCGCCGTAGATGTAGCCGGTGGTGGCCTGCATCCGGGTGACGAAGGCAAGGTGTCGGTCGTCGGTTGCGTCGACCCGACGCAACAGCTGCTCCAGCGCGGCGATCTGCCCCGCCCCGTACGGCATGTCGGCGATGCCGCGCAGCACCCGCCACAGATCCTCGTCGCTCACGTTCACTCCTGTCCCGGCACGGCCCGGCCGAGCAGGCCGAGGAAGGAATCGTTCAGCAGGGCCACGTCGGCCGCGCGGATCGGATGGTGCCCGAGCAGCAGCGCCTGCCCGTAGAGCGCCTCGACGGCGAGCCCCACCAGCTCCGGGTCGGCCAGCGCGGTGACGCGGCGGACCAGAGGGTTGCGGTGGTTGAGCACCAACTGCGGGCGGTCCGGTGGTGCGGTGGAGGCGAGCGCGTCGAGGACCCCGCCCCACAGTTCGTCGGCCCGGTCCCGGCTGGCCGCGAGCTGGTCGTTGAACGCCGCCGACCTGCTGACCAGGTAGAGCGCGGGCAGCGACACCGGGTCGTACGCCCGGATCACCACCTCGCAGCCGGAACGTTCGACGGCCCGCTGCGCGGCGGTGAGGAACGGCCGCAGCGCCAGCTCCACGTGCGGGTCGAGGCTGTCGAAGCGGGTCGTGAGATCGCTCGGTTCCAGACGCTCGATCAGCACCGAGCGGTCCACCGCCGGCAGCCGCTCGATCAGCTCGGTGTCGTACGTGTAGCCGCCGTTGACCACCGCCAGATCCTGTGCGGCAGCCACCGCGGCGAGCTGGCGGAACTCGTCCAGGCTCGCCGCGTAGCGGAGCACGCCGTAGCGCTCCCGGAACTCGGCGAGGGTGAGCGTGCCGACGTTGGTGTCCATCGGCCACCACCGGTCGACCAGCTGGAGCATCTCGTCGTCGTACAGCGCCAGCGCCTTCACACCCAGGTGGTGCACCTGGAGGAACTCGGCCAGCCGGTGCGGGTCGTGTCGCGCCAGCCGGACCAGCCAGCCGCGTATCTGGTCGCCGAGCGCCTCCCGGGTCGCGGTCAGCAAGGTGTCCTCGTAGAGGGCTTCCCGGCTGGCGGTCGGGCGCAGCTCGGTGGCGTCCACGACGCAGTGCGCGAAGAACGCCCAGTCCGGCAGCAACCCGTCGGCATGCTCGGTGAGCAGCATCCGCTTGAGGTAGACCCGGTGCCCCGCACGGGCCGCCGGGTTCACCGGGGTGGGCAGGATGACGGCGACACCGGTCAACCCGGCTTCCGGCACGGTCAACGGCAGCACGTCGAACGGGTCGACGCCGAGCGTCTCCCGGGCGTACGCGATCAGCGCCGCCCGGTCGACCGGGGCGCCCGGCGCGGTGGGCCAGGGCGGCTCACCGGTGGTGGTGACCACGTCGCCGACCCGGACGGTGACCGGCAGCAGCGAACCGAAGAGGCGGGCCAGGTCGGTGACGGTCGGTGTGGTGAACCACTGGTCGGCGTCGCGGCGGGGCACCAGCGTGACGGTGGTGCCTGGTTCGGCGCGGGCGGCCTCCGGTGGTGCCAGGCTCACCGCGTACCGGCCGTCGGCGTAGCCGGTCCAGCGGACCGTGGGGTGTTCGCCGTTGCGGGTGAGCACCTGGATCTCGTCGGCGACCAGGAAGCAGGAGAGCAGGCCGATGCCGAACTGGCCGAGGAACTCGTGCCGGGAGAAGCCGAGATCGTCCCTCTTGGAGCTGCGACCGATGGTGGCCAGCAGCTCATGCACCTGCGCCTCGGTCAGGCCGATACCGGTGTCGTGCACCCGCAGCGTGCCGTCGCCGGTGATCTCGGGAGTTTCGATGCGGACCAGGGCTGGCGCGTCCGGCTCGGTCGAGCGTCGCGCGGTGATCGCGTCCACCGCGTTCTGCAGCAGCTCTCGAACGTAGACCCGCGGGCTGCCGTAGAGGTGATGGCTGAGCAGGTCGACCACGCCACGAAGGTCGACCTGGAAGGTGTGATCCACGCGTGTCTTCTCCCCCGGTCCCGAAATGCCGGCGCCCACCGTACCGATGATCACCGACACGCGCGTCCCCCTTTCGCCCGGCGGCTTGACCCTCGACCCGGTCGAACCCGCACGGTCACCGGATGACCTCCTCAGCTCTGGGCCGGGACTTCCGGCTGCTCTGGTCCGCCGCCGTCTCGTCGCGGTTCGGAGACGCGCTGCGTACGCCGGCACTGGCCCTGCTGGCGGCGACAGTGACCCGCGACCCGCGGGTCATCGCGGCGGTCACCGTGGCCGGTCAGTTGCCGCCGTTGATCTTCGGTCTGCTCGGCGGCGTGTACGCGGACCGCTGGGACCGTCGTCGGACGATGGCCCTGGTCGACGGCATCCGTGCCGTCGTGGTGGCGGCACTGGCCGTGACCGTCGCACTCGACCGCGTTGGTGTCCTGGTGCTGCTGGTCGCGGCGTTCCTGCTCGCCACACTGGGGACGCTCTTCGACTCGGCCTCGTTCGCGCTGCTCCCCGCGCTGGTGCCACCGGACGCGCTGCCCCGGGCGAACGGTCGACTCCAGGCGGGGTCGGCGGTTGCCGGCGGTTTCCTCGGGGCGCCGGCCGCCGGTGTCCTCTTCGCCGTCGCCCCGGCCCTCCCGTTCGCCCTCGACGCCGTGACCTTCGCCGCGGCGGCGCTGCTCGTGCTGGCCCTCACCCCCACTCCCGTCGCGAGCGTGCAGGTGCGGCCCGGCACTCGACGCGGGTCGGTGTGGGGCGAGATCGTCGAAGGATTGCGCTGGCTGCGTGCGCACCGGACCCTGTGGCGGGTCACTCTGCTCACCGCCGCGAGCAACCTGGCGATCAGCGGGATCATGGCGGTGCTGGTGCTCTATGCGCTGGACGTGCTGCGGGTGCCGCCAGCCGGGTACGGGTTGTTCGCCGCCGCCGCGATCGTCGGGGGCCTGGCGGGGGCGCTCGGGTCCGGTCGGCTCGCCGCCCGGCTCGGCACGGCGCCGGCGCTGTGCGTGGTGCTCGCCGCGGAGACCGTGGCGCTGACCGGGTTTGCCCTGGCCCGGCATCCGGTGCCGGGCGGCTTCGCGTTGGCCGTCTTCGCCGCCGGCACTGTGGTGTGGAACAGCCTGTGGGCGTCGTACGGGCAGCGGAACGTGCCGGCCGGGCTGCTCGGCCGTGTCGGATCGGCCCAGCGGATGGTCGGCCTGCTCACCGCCCCGATCGGTGCGGCGCTCGCCGGGCTGGCAGCCGCCGCGTACGGGACGGCGCCGGTGGCGGGTGCGGCGGCCGGCATCTTCGCGCTGGTCACACTGGCCGCGTGGCGGACACTGCGGCCGGTCGACCCGCCCGCGGGTGCCCAGCCGGTGCCGGTCGCACGAGACCTGATCTCCTAGCCCGGCGTGCGTTCCCGGTGGGACAGCCCGGACAGGCGCAGCGCGATCCGTCGGCGCCACGGTGGCACGGCACCGAGCAGCCGCAGCAGCACGTCACGGGCCGGCCGGCGGGCCGGGGAGACGGTGGCCAGCCGGGTCAGCCCGGCGGCGAAGCTCAGCACGTCCTCGGCCATCGGCCGCTGCCGGGCGGTGTAGTCGTCGAGCAGCGCGTCCGGACCACCGTCGAACACGTCCGCCAGCGCGGTGCCGAGTGCGACCGCGTCGCAGATGCCGAGGTTCATGCCCTGCCCGCCGGCCGGGCTGTGCACGTGCCCGGCGTCTCCGGCCAACAGCACCGGCCCGGCTCGGAACGTGTCGGCGATCCGGTGATGCACCCGGAACCGGGAGCCCCAGAGCACCTCGGTCACCCGGTCGGGGCGTCGCGACGGACCACGCTCGTCGAGCAGCGCCTGGAGGTACGCCTCGTCCGGCTCGGCCGGGGCCGTCGCCACGGCGGCGACCAGTCGGACCACCCCGTTCGGGAGCGGGGCCCAGATCAGCGGCCCGGAGCGGGCGAGGAAGAGCGCCGCCTCGTCTCGGGGCAGAACGCTTCGCACCCGTACGTCGGCGAGCACGAAGGACTCCTCGTCGCTGGGGCCGGTGAAGCCGATGCCGACCAACTGGCGGACGGTGCTGTGCAAGCCGTCCGCGCCGACGACGAACCGGGCGCGCAGCGTCTTTCCGTCGACCTGCGCGAGCACCCCGTCACCGTTGGTGGTCAACCCGGTCAGCCGGCAGGGCCGTCGCACCTGGACGCCGAGTTCGGCCAACTGCCCGGCGAGCACCGCTTCGGTGACCGACTGGGAGACCAGCAGCGCGTAGGGGAACCGGGACGGCAGCTCGTGGAACGGCACCGACAGCAGCACGCGGTCCCGGTCGCGCACTGTGAAGCGCGGCGTCCGCACCCCCTGGGCGTCCAGCGGCGCCGCAGCGCCGATCCGGTCCAGCACCTCCAGGGTGTACGCGTGCACGACGGCCGCGCGGGAGGTGATCGGCGGTTCGGCCAGTTGGTCCAGCACTGTCACCTCGATCCCGCGCCGGGCCAGCGTCAGCGCGGTGGCGAGGCCGGTGGGACCTGCGCCCACCACCAGGACGTCGGTGCTCGTGGGCAGCATGGCCACCTCCAGAAGGCTGTTGCCAACATCTGTTGGCAAACACTTGTTGGCGACGCTAGAGGCCAGTCGATTGCATGTCAACAGGTGTTGGCCTACGGTCGTTGACATGACAGCGCCGGCCCAACCGACCTCTCCCCGTCGCTCGGACGCCACCCGGGCGGCGATCCTGCGCGCGGCCCGGGAACGGTTCGCGGCGGACGGCTACGAGCGGGCCACGATCAGGGCCATCGCCGCCGACGCCCAGATCGACCCGTCGATGGTCATGCGCTACTACGGCAGCAAGGAGGGGCTCTTCGCGGCGGCGGCCGAGTTCGACCTCCGACTGCCCGACCTGGCTGCGGTGCCACCCGAGCAGCTCGGTGAGACGCTGGTCCGGCACTTCCTCACCCGCTGGGAAGGCGACGAGACGCTCGTGGCGCTGCTGCGGGCCGCCAGCACCAACCCCGGTGCCGCCGAACGGATGCGCGGCATCTTCACCGACCAGCTCACCGCGGCCGTGGCCACGTTCGGCACCGACCCGACCATTACCGCCCGACGCGCCGGCCTGGTGGCCAGTCAGATCCTCGGCCTCGCCTACACCCGGTACGTCGTCCGCCTGCCGCCCATGGTGGACACCACACCGCAGGACCTGGTCTCCTGGGTCGCACCGACCCTCCAGCGCTACCTGACCGGAACGCCGGAGAGCTGACCCAACCTTTTCCCCCTTCCCGTGCGTCTGCCAGGTGACGCGCATCGCGACGGCCGGAAGGGGGGCGGATGGCAGCCACGAGAAGCGACGGACGCGACGGCTACCTCGCCTTCGTGGAGAGCCACCAACACCGGCTGCTGCGCGCGGCCTACCTGATCTGCGGCAACCGGCACCAGGCCGAAGACCTGCTCCAGGACGCCCTGCTGAAGCTCGCGCTGCGCTGGTCCTCGGTCCGTGACGGCGACCCCTCCGCGTACGTGCGGGCCATCCTCTACCGCGATGCGGTGTCGTGGTGGCGTCGCCGACGGCGGGAGTGGCTCAGCGCCACACCTCCCGAGCAGGTGGCCCACGACCGGGACGGCGCGTTGCGGCTGACGCTGCACGACGCGTTGGGCCTGCTGCCACCACGGCAGCGGGCCGTGCTGGTGCTGCGCTACTACGAGGATCTGACCGAGGTCGCCACCGCCGAGGCGCTCGGGGTGACCGTCGGCACGGTGAAGAGCCAGTGTCACGCGGCGCTGCGCCGACTCCGCGAGGTCGCTCCGGACCTGGCCCGGGATGCCCGACCGAGCCAGCGCCCCGCCGACCTGGCCAACGGCCTGGAGGTGAACCCGTGAACGAGCAGGACCTGCGTCAACTGCTGACAGTCAGCGTCGAGGACGTCCGGCCCAGCCACCCCGCGGTCACCGGCTGGGAACGGGCCCGGCGCACTCGGCGTACCCGCCGGGCCGTCGGCGCGGTGGCAGTGGCCGTGGTGCTGGTCGGTGGCGGCACTGTCGCTGCCCTGCGACCGCCCGCCAACCCACCGCCGGACCACTCGGTGGCGCCGACCGTCGTGCCCAACCACGCCGGGCCGGTGGTGCGCGCCCCCGGCGAGCTGACCTTCCCGCCTGATCCGCTGGCCCGACTCGGTGACCCGGCGGCAGTGCCCCTCTCCGCCCGACCGGTCCAACGGGCGCTGGCGCTGTTCCAGCCGTTGGACGGCGAGGAATACCGTGCGGACGGTCCCGTCCGGGTGCTCGGGGACGACGGTGTGGTGCGCAGTCTCGACGTGGTGACCCCGGCCCCCACCCGGGACTCGGGCGGCAACCAGGCACCCGCCCTGAAGGCGGGAGTGCTCTCGCCGGACGGCCGGTCGGCCGCGTTCGCGCAGACCAATGAGCTGATCATGGTCGACCTCACCACGGCGACCGTGCGCCGCATCCCCCTCGATGGCTACCTGGAAATGGTGGTCTGGGCGGGCGACCGGGTGCTGGTCGGCGGCGACGGCCGGACGTACGCGGTGGACCGGGCCTCCGGCGCGGCCAGCCAGCTCGACGTCTCGCTCTGGGACCTGGTCGCGCCCGACCCGGCGGCCGGTCGCGAGGCGGCGCTCGTCGAGGTGAGCGGCATGCGGGACAACCTGACCCTGCGCAGCCGTACCGCCCGCGAGGGCACTGTTCGTTCCGAACAGAAGGTCACCGGCGGCCCGCTACCGGTGCCGTACCAGGTCAACGAGTTCTACGGCCGGGGCTGGCTGCACGGCGAACGCCTGGCCCGCTCGGCGTGGATCACCAACAGCGAGATGGACGGTGCCGAGGGGGTGGCCGTGCTGGATGCCCGGACCGGTGCGGTGGCCCACATGCTCGACCTCGGCCGCGACCGGTGGAAGGGTTGCTGCGAGGTGCTGGGCTGGGACAACCGGGGTGCCGTCCTGCTCCGCCTGCAACCGGGCGGCCTGGTGCGCTGGCACCCGGAGACCGGCGAGGTCACCGGCGTGGTCCGCGACCTGACCGGCACGGTGGCACTGGCCGGCTGAGCCCTCGTCCCCGCGCGGCCGGGTGGTCGCGCGGGGACAGGGCTGGCCAGCTTGATCAGGCGGCGAGGCCGCCGGGCTGATCGCCCTTGACGACAGGCGCCCGGACCAGGTTGCCCCACTCGGTCCACGAGCCGTCGTAGTTGCGCACCTGCGGATAGCCCAGCAGGTGCCGCAGGACGAACCAGGTGTGGCTGGACCGCTCACCGATCCGGCAATACGCGATCACGTCGTCGTCCGGGCTCAGCCCGAGCTGGTCCGCGTAGATCGCCCGCAGCTCGTCGGCGGACTTGAAGGTGCCGTCCTCGTTGGCGGCGGACTTCCACGGCTTGCTGACCGCACCCGGGATGTGCCCGCCACGCAGCGCGCCCTCCTGCGGGTAGTCCGGCATGTGCAGCGTCTCGCCGGTGTATTCACTCGGCGACCGGACGTCGACCAGCGGCCGGCCGGCGGCGATGTGCGCCATGACCTGCTCACGGTAGGCGCGAAGCGGCGCGTCGTCCCGCTGCGGCACCGGGTAGTCGGCGCGAGGGCGAGCCGGCTTGTCGCGGGTCACCTCGCGGCCCTCGGCGATCCACTTCTGCCGGCCGCCGTCGAGCAGTCGCACGTCGGCGTGGCCGAAGAGCGAGAACACCCAGAGGGCGTACGCCGCCCACCAGTTGAAGTTGTCGCCGTAGAAGACGACGGTGTCGCCCCGGCCGATGCCCTTCGCGGCGCACAGCTCGGCGAAGCTCTTCGCGTCCAGGTAGTCCCGGGTCACCTGGTCGTTCAGCTCCAGGTGCCAGTCGACCTTCACGGCACCGGGGATGTGGCCGGATTCGTAGAGCAGCACGTCCTCGTCGGACTCGACAACGACGAGGCCCTCGTCGCCCAGGTGCTCGGCCAGCCACTCGGTGGTGACCAGCCGTTGCGGGTCCGCGTACGACTGGAGGCGGGGATCAGGATCGCTCGGCACAGACATGATCCCCAAACTACGCCGCGACACGACCGGACGGCCCGCCATCGAGGATCGGGGGGCACAGATGTGGTGCGGGGAACGTTGACAGTGCCGTTCAGGCGCGGCGGTGGACGATTCGCCCGGCGACCACGGTCACCAGGCAGACACCGTCGACACCGTGGACCGCAAGGTCGGCGCGACCGCCCGGAAGCAGCACCGCCGACACCGCGACGGGCAGCACCAGCAGGTCGCTCCTGTCGACGGCAGCCCGCAGCAGCGGGTCGGTCAGGTGCTCGGCCAACACCGCCGTCACTCCGTTGCGCAGCAGCGCGTGCACCCGCTCGCGTGGGGTGGGTGCCGCCGGCAGCGGACCGTCGTGCAGCAGACCCGGCCCCAGGGTGCCGGGCCATCGGCGGACCCGAACACCCGGGTACGCCCCACTCAGCTCGACCAACGGTCCGACGGCCTCGATCCGGTCGCCGCCCACCAGGACCGCGTGCTCCGGCAGCGCCTCGCCGACCCGGTCGCGCCACAGCAGCGGCGCGGTGTGAAGGGTGAGCACGCTCAGTCGACGATCGGCCCGAGCAGCGGGCGCTTCGCCGTCACCGTGTCACCGGACGACCGACCGGTCAGCCGCCGCCGCACCCACGGGGCGAGGTGCTGACCGGCCCACCGCAGGTCGGCGGCACGGGCGGCCAGCCACGGCGACGGGGCCGGGTGCGGCGGGACCATCAGCCACTCCTCGTCGCAACCGACCCCGAGCGCGTTCAACACCTGCCCGGCGACCCGCCGGTGGCCGGCCGGGGAGAGGTGCAACCGGTCGGTGCTCCAGAGCATCGGGTTGAGGAAGGTGTCGTCGGCGTACAGGTCGACCATGATCGCGCCGTGCCGCTCGGCGGTCTCGCCGACCGCCTGGTTGAGCAACTGCACTCGCGGGGCGACGAGGCGCTGGCCGGGCAGTCGGGCCATCACGTCGGCGAACCGGAAGAGCAGCACGTCCGCGCCGCCGGAACGCAGTTGCCGGACCACCTCGTCGAAGCGGGCCACCAGCGTGTGCGGGTCGAAGCTGCGGCGCAGCACGTCGTTGCCGCCGGCCGCGAAGCTGATCAGATCCGGCTTCATCGCCACCGCTGAGGGCACCTGCTCGGCGACCACGCTGGGGAAGAGCCGGCCGCGGATGGCCAGGTTCGCGTACCGGAAGTCGGGCCCCGCGTCGGCGGCGAGCCGGGTCGCCACCAGGTCCGCCCAACCCCGGTAGGTGCCGTCCGGGTACGCGTCATCCATGCCCTCGGTGAAACTGTCCCCGACCGCGACAAAACTGCGCCAGCCCACCCGCGTTCCCCTTACGCCGTTCGTTGCCTGCGGCGACCAGTCTGTCACCGGAGGCGCGGCGGCAAGTGCCCCGAACGGGCGACGTGGCGGAGGTCATGGACAGCAACGCGACACCTCCGTCGGCCAATCCCTGCGGTCTGACCCGAGACTCAGCAGAGGGTCCACGGGCCGCTCCTTTGGGTCGTGGTGCGTGAGAGACGTGATGCCTCTCCAGACGGTTGCCGGGACGGACAGGCCTTTTCCGGGATTCCGGGCAACGGCCCGCGACGCACCGGACGAATTGGGTCGCTTGGGCGCTCGGCACGGCTCTACGCTGCGCGCATGCTGCTACGCATGTCGACCCTGTTGCTGCGGACCCTGCGCGAGGATCCGGCCGACGCGGAGGTGCCGAGCCACCGGCTCCTCCTGCGAGCCGGTTACATCCGTCGCGCCGCACCGGGCGGCTACACCTGGCTGCCGTTGGGCAAGCTGGTGCTGGATCGGATCACCGACGTGGTGCGGGGCGAGTTGTTCGCGATCGGCGACCAGGAGGTGCACTTCCCGGCGTTGCTGCCGGCCGATCCCTACCGGACGAGCGGCCGCTGGGCGGAGTACGGCGACGACATCTTCACCCTCGCCGACCGGCGCGGTGCCGAGCACCTGTTGGCGCCCACCCACGAGGAGATGGCGGCGCTGCTGGTCAAGGACCTGTTCACCTCGTACCGGGACTTCCCGGTGACGCTTTTCCAGGTGCAGACGAAGTTCCGCGACGAGGCGCGGCCCCGGGCCGGTCTGTTGCGCGGCCGGGAGTTCCTGATGAAGGACGCGTACTCCTTCGACCTGGACGATGCGGGGCTGCGGGACGCGTACGCACGGCATCGCGCGGCGTACCGGCGGATCTTCGACCGGTTGGGCCTGGACTACACGGTGGTGCACGCGATGTCCGGGGCGATGGGCGGCTCCGCGTCGGAGGAGTTCCTGGCGGCGACACCGGTCGGCGAGGACACCTACGTCGGTTGCACGGCCTGCGACTACGCGGCCAACACCGAGGCGGTGGTGACCCGGGCATCGGCCGCCGCCGACCCGGGCGCGCAGCCGGCCGTCGAGGTGCACGACACACCGGAGACCCCGACGATCGCCAGCCTCGTGGAGCTGGCCAACACCCGCAGGTTGGGCGGTCGGAACGACTGGATCGCCGCCGACACACTGAAGAACGTCGTGCTCTCCGTCCGCCAGCCGGGCGCCGAGCGCTCCGAACCTCTGGTGATCGGGCTGCCGGGTGACCGGGAGGTCGACCTCAAGCGGGTCGGTGCCGCCCTGCACCCGGCGCAGGTGGCCGTCTTCGAGGAGTGGGCCGACCATCCCGAGCTGGTACGCGGGTACATCGGGCCGCAACTGCTCGACAAGCTGGGCATCCGTCTCCTGGTCGATCCGCGGGTGGTGACCGGGTCTGCCTGGTTGACCGGGGCGAACGAGCCGGGCCGTCACGCGACCGACGTGGTCTGCGGTCGGGACTTCACGCCCGACGGCACGATCGAGGCGGCCGAGGTGCGCGCCGGCGACCCCTGCCCGGACTGCGACGCGGGGGAGCTGACCATCCGGCGGGGCATCGAGATCGGGCACATCTTCCAGCTCGGCCGCCGGTTCACCGACGCCTTCGCGGTCGACGTGCTCGGTCCGGCCGGCAAACCGGTCCGGCCGACCATGGGCTGCTACGGCATCGGGGTCTCCCGGGCGGTCGCGGCGATCGCCGAGCAGCACCACGACGACCGGGGGCTGGTCTGGCCGGCGGCGATCGCGCCGTGCGACGTACACCTGGTGGTTGCGGGCAAGGGCCCGCAGCTCGACGCGGCGCTGGCACTCGGCGAGCGCCTCGCCGCAGCCGGCCTGCGGGTGCTGGTCGACGACCGCACGCACGTCTCGGCCGGGGTGAAGTTCACCGACGCCGAGCTCATCGGCATCCCCCGGGCCGTCG
Source organism: Micromonospora sp. M61 (assembly GCF_018070245.1). NCBI lineage: Bacteria > Bacillati > Actinomycetota > Actinomycetes > Micromonosporales > Micromonosporaceae > Micromonospora > Micromonospora sp. M61. Next base: position 62,530 of record NZ_JAGPYA010000029.1, read on the forward strand.
TGGTCGGCCGCCGACTCGCCGACGGGTACGTCGAGCTGCGCGAGCGGGCCGGCGACGGGCGCACCGAGCTGCCGTTGAAGGGTCTGGTGGAGCAGCTCGTCCACGAGGTACGCCAGGAACGTGCGAGCCTGGTGTAGCTGTCGCGTCACGGGGTAGTGCAGTTGGATCGGGTGGATACGTCTTCGGAGGGCTCTCATGACCGGTTACCGGGTCAGTGACGTGATGACCAGACAGGTCGTGTACCTGCCGGCCGAAACCACACTGGACGAAGCGGCCAGGGTGATGAAGGAGGCGGACATCGGCGACGTGGTGGTCACCGATGGCGCCAGCCTCGCCGGCATGCTCACCGACCGGGACATCGTGGTGCGGGCAGTGGCGGAGAACAGCTCCCCCGCGGCCACCACCATCGGCTCGATCGTCACCCGCGAGGTGGTCATGATCGAGCAGCACTGCACGGCGGGTGAGGCGGCCGCGCTCATGCGCGACCGGGGCATTCGGCGTGTGCTGGTCTGTGACAGTGATCGCAAGCTGGTCGGGATCGTCTCGCTCGGCGACCTGGCCATGCAGCTCGACCCCACCAGCGCTCTCAGCGAGATCAGCGAGCAGTCGCCAACGGTGTGACGAACAGGCCGGCCAGGCGCAGCAATGCGCCGCCGGCCTGTTCGCAACTGACCGGCGGTAGCCTCGACGCATGGCTGACATGCCGGCCCGACTGGCCGAGATCGTCGACGAGTTCGCTGCCGCCCCGCGCGACCTGGTGCTGGAGATGCTCCTGGAGTACGCCGACGTCATTCCGGTGCTGCCGGAGGGCGCCGCCGCACGCGAGGGCATGGAGCAGGTGCCGGAGTGTCAGACGTCGTTCTTCCTGCGCGCCAAGGTGACCCCCGAGGGCACCGTGGAGACGGTCTTCGACTGCCCGCCGGAGGCGCCGACCACCCGGGCGTTCGCCGGGATCCTCGCCGAAGGGCTGGCGGGCGCGAGCGCCGAGCAGGTGCTGGACGTGCCGGACGACCTCTACCAGCGGATGGGCCTGGCGCAGGCGATCAGCCCGCTGCGGATCCGCGGCGGCACGGCGATCCTGGGCCGGCTCAAGCGTCAGGTGCGGGAACAACTCGGCTGACCGTGAGGTTGCCACCGATCATGGAGATCGAGATCTACGCGGACGTCATCTGCCCGTGGTGCTACATCGGCAAGCGCCGCCTGGATGAGGCCCTCGCCCGTTACGAGGGCGAGGTGACGGTCCGCTACCGACCGTTCCAGCTCGACCCGTCACCGGTGCCCCAGCCGCTCCCGCTGGTGCAGGCGCTGGCCGGCAAGTTCGGCGGCCCGGAGCGCGCCCAGCAGATGGTCGCGCACGTGACCCAGGTCGCGGCGGCTGACGGGCTCCGACTGGACTACGACCGTGCGGTGATCGCCAACACCTTCGACGCGCACCGGCTGGTCTCCTACGCCACTGACCACGGTCGGGCGGCCGAGATGGTGGAGGCCCTCTACCAGGCGCACTTCAACGAGGGTGTCGACGTCGGCTCCCGGGAGGCGCTGGCCGCGGTGGCCGGTGGGATCGGCCTGGACGCGGTCGACGTCCGCCGCTTCCTCGACTCCGACGAGCGCGTCACCGACATCGCCGCCGAGTTGGCCGCAGCTCAGGACCTCGGCATCACCAGCGTGCCGACCTTCGTCCTGGCCGGAAAATACGCGGTCTCCGGCGCACAGGAGGTGCAGACACTGCTCGCCGCTCTCAGCGAGGTCGAGCAGCGCGAGGCTGCGGCACACTGAGCCACCGGAGCGCCCGGCATTGATGATCACGATGTTTCACGTGCAACAACATCGATGCCGGTGCCTGCTCAGGCCGGCCTGGCCAGCCCTTCCACCACCTGCGCACCGGGCAGCGCGCCCAACGCCGGCCCCGGCAGTGCGATCTTGCTGTGCCGTACGCCGGACCCGATGATCACGTGCGGCGTGGCGATCACCCGCGCGTCCACCAGGATGGGCCACTGCGCCGGCAGCCCGATCGGAGTGATGCCGCCGTACTCCATGCCGGTCAGCTCGACCGCGTCCTCCATCGGTGCAAAGCTCGCCTTGCGCACGTCCAACGTGCGGCGGGCCACCCCGTTGACGTCGGCCCGGGTGGTCGCCAGGACGATGCAGGCCGCGTAGCGCACCACACCCTCACGCTTGCCAGCCACCACGACGCAGTTGGCCGACACGTCCAACCCCACCTCGTACGCCGCGCAGAACGCTGCGGTGTCGGCGAGTTCGGCGTCGATCGGCGCGACCAGCACATCGTTGACGTCCACTGGCGCGTCGGCGGGCCACTGCGCGATGGCCTCCGCCACCGGCGGGGCGAGCAGGTCGAGGCGGGCGCGGGCCGGTTCGGTCTTCAGCGTTCCCATCACGGGTGCGATCCTCGCATCCGGCATGCCGAACCGCCCGGCGGCTCCCGGGCCGTCCCGGGACACCGCCAGCCTGGGCCGGACCGAACCGGTGCTCAACTGCCGGAGAGGAAGGCGTTGTCGCGCATGAAGGAGCGGTCGCGGGCGGCCGCCAACTCCTCCTCGCGGTGGGCCTTGGCCCGTTGCAACTCCAGGTCCTCCAACGCGTGGCGGACACCCAGCCGGATCACGCCGTAGAGGAAGACGAAGCCGAAGACGTAGAGGATCACCGTGGTGACGACAGCGAACATGGCGTCACCGTAAGACGAACGTGAACCGTTGTTGCTCTCATCTCCGCCCGGTTCCCCCGTACGTGTCAGCGAGGTGGTCGGGGGCCAGGTGCGCCCGCCCGGTGTGCGACGACTCATCCCGAACGGATCAGGTCCAGCACGGTCAGCAGCGCGAAGAACGCGATCACGATCTCGTTGACGATCCAGGCGTGCCGCTCGGCCCATTCCCGCATCCGGGTCAGCGCCCGCGCCGCCTTGTCCCCGAGCAGCAGCAACGCCAGCAGGGGCAGAGCGAGCAGGAGCACGGTGAGCAGTACGAACGGCACCAGATGCCACCACGGCAGGTCGTGCCGGGCCACGCTCGCCCCGACGGCGGCCATGGTGAGGTCGTCGGTGGGCGTCACCACGAAGAGCAACGCGCCCAGCCGCAGGGCCCGACGCGGGTCGGCACGCTCGATGCTCCCCAGCCATCTCGGTGGCCCGGCCCGGTTCCGCCGTACCCACACCAGCACGGCCAGGCTGACCAGCAGGGCGAGGACCACCAGATCGATGACGGGACCGCGATCGACCCTGCCGGCCACGGCACTGGCGTCGGCGACCAGTCCGCCCACCCAACGGGTCAGCAGCCAGCCCACTGTCACTCCGGCCGCGACCACCAGCCCGGCACCGGAGAGGAAGCCCAGCGACGCCGCCCGGGGCCGGTCCGACGAGGCGAGGAAGACCGCAACGACCAGTTGGGTCCCGGCGACCATCACCACGGCGAGCGGCAGGACGGTCAGGAAGTTCATCGCCGCCATCCTCCCCGGCCAACCGGCTCGGATGCTGCGGAATCCCGATCACCCGACCGGCCGTACGCTCCCGCCCGTCACGACACGGCCGGCCAGCAGCGCCCCGAGCAGCGCCAGGCCGGAGGCCACCACCAGGGTCAGCGTGTAACTGGCCGGGCCAGGTGCGCTTCCCGCCGCCAACACCGCCCCGGTGAGCGCCAGCACTGTCGCCGCGAAGAGGTTGTCGCCCAGTTGCAGCGACGAGCTGTTGCGGCCCTGCTCACCGGGGGCGGACAGCTCCAGGGTGAGCACCGACAACGACGGGTAGAGCAGCCCCATGCCGAGGCCGGCGACCGCCCAGCCGAGCACGGCGACCATGATCGGCAACTCGGGTAGGACGGCCAGCGCCACCGTGGCGGTGCCGACCGTGATGCAGGTCAGCCCGGCACGCGGCAGGCTGGCCCGGGAGGCCGGCACCGGGATCCGGCCCTGCAACCAGGAGCCCACCGACCACGCCAGCGCGCCGACCGTCAGGACCAGCCCGGCCGCGGTCGGCGAGAGGCCCCGCTCCCGGGAGAGCATCAACGGGATGACGACCTCGGCGCCGACGAACGCCGCCGACGCCAGCCCGCGCAGCCCGACGACGGTGGGCAGCCCTCGGGCCGCCCGGAGGAACCCGGCCGGCAGCAGGCGGGGAGCGCAGACCAGCAGGCCGACCACTGCGGCCGCGATCAGCACCAGGGCGGTGACGCCACGCTGCTGTCCCCCGATGTGCAGCAGTGCGGCGCTCACCGCCGCCCCGCACGCCCAACCGATCCGTGCCGCCGCACCGGCCGCCGGGCTGCTCGCCACACTCCGGCCCAGCGACCGCAGGCCCGGATGGATCAGCAACACCGCCGGCACGGCCACCGCCGGGACCGCCAGGAATACCCACCGCCAGCCCAGGTACTGCACGATCAGACCGGCGATCGCCGGCCCGACCAGCGACGGTACGACCCACGCCGCCGCGAACGCCGCGAAGATCCGCCGGTGCAGATCCTGCGGGTACGCCTGCCCGACGATCACGTAGAGCGCCACCGAGAGCAACCCTGAGCCGAAACCCTGCACCGCCCGCCCGACGACCAGCGCACTCATCACGGGCGCGGTCCCGGCGATCAGCAGCCCGACGACGAACCACGCGACGCCGTGCCACATCGGCCCCCGAGGGCCTCGGGCGTCGCACCAGATGCCCGAAACCACCATGGCCAGCACACCCGTGGCGAACGGACCACCGAACGCGATCCCGTACAGCGCGAGCCCGTCCAGGCTGCGGGCGACGGTCGGCATCGCCGTACCGACCGCCAGCGCCTCGAAGGCGAGCAACGAGATCAACGCGACGCTGCCCACCGTCATCGCTCGCAGCCGGGGTGCGAACAGTCCCGCTGCGGCGGGTATAGCGGGGGCGACTGTGCTCGGCATGGACCGAGCATGCGACCTCAACCCGGATTCATGTCAATCGCCGGTGACCCGGCTCTCGTCAGGCGTCCTGCAGCGCCCTCCCGACCCCGCGCGCCAGTCCGGAAAAATGCTGGTCTGCCAGCAGGTGACCGGCGGTGACCACCAGAGCGATCGGCCACTCGATGACCTGCAGCGCGGCGAGCACGCCGATCCCGGCGTAGTAGATGACCTTGTCGGGTGGCGGCAGGGCCACCTCGCCCAGCATCGGTAGGTCCATCCGCCGGCTGTACATCTGCACGTTCTCCTGCGAACCGTTGAGGTGTCGCGTCAGCATGCTCATTCCGGCCTCCCCGTGTCCGGTGATGGTCGTCGGATTCCACCGCCCAACACGTCCATGCTTCGGCGAGGGCGGAAAGTTCCACCACTCGAAGGGCATAACGGACGGCAGGTCGGGAAGCCAGGCCGCCGGACGTGAGGCGGTGGGAGGACGAGATGGCCAAGGTCAGGACCAGCAGCAACAGGGAGCCGGGCCGGCGCCCGTCCAGCCGTACGCCTCGATGACGGCAGCAGGCCGCGCTGCCGGCCGCATCCTGCCGTCCTTTGGCGTGCCGCACCTGGTCGGCGAGGCGTCCCGGACCGTCGGGTCGGCCGCGACCCGGCTGGCCCGGTCGGTCGGGCTCGCCCGGCGTCGGGTCTGGTCCCGTCCCGGTCGGCACCACATCGAGGTGCACGGCGTGTGCCAGGAGGGCGGCGACCAGCTTGCCCGGCAGGTGGAGGGCGCGCTGGAGCGGATGCCCGGGGTGGCCTGGGCCAGGGTGAACGCTCCATCCGGGCGGGTGGTGGTGGCCGTGCAGGCTCCCGAACCGGCTCTGGGTGACCTCATCGCCACGATCAGCCGGGTCGAGCGGACCTGCGACCACGAGCCCGACCCGGAGATTCCGCCCCCGCACCCTCCGGAGGAGGGCCCACACAACCCGCGCACCCTCGGCGCGCTCGCCTCGGACGCGCTGGGTCTGACCCTCTGGGCGGCCACCCGGATCCTGCCGTTCGCACCGTTGCCCGGTGAGGTGGCCGGCGTGCTGTCGGCTGTCGACCTGCAACCGAAGCTGCACGCGTTCCTCGGCAGGGCGTTGCGCTCCGACCCGCGCGCGGAGGTCCTCTTTCCACTGGCCGAGGCCGTCGTGCAGGGCCTGACCGGCCGTTGGACCGGCATCGTCCTCGACAGCGCCCAACGGCTGGTGGAGTGGGGCGAGGACCGGGCCCAGTTCTCCGCCTGGGAGAGGGCCGAACCGCGGTTGACCGGTGACCCCGAGCGTGCCGTCGCCCGATGGCCGATAGCCGACCGTCCCCGACCCAAGCCGCACGGCCCGGTCGAGCGGTACATCAACCGGGCCCTCGCCGCCGGTACGGCGGCCGGCGCGGCGGCGGTGCCCTTCGCCGGGCGCAAGCGGGCCGCCGCGCTGGGCCTGTCCGCCCTGCCGAAGGCGCCCGGCAGCGGACGCGAGGGGTACGGCGCCCAACTCGGCCGGATGCTGGCCCGGCGCGGGGTGATCGCGATGGACCGCAGTGTGCTGCGGGAGTTGGACCGGATCGACACGCTCGTGCTGGACGCCGCGGTGCTCGGCTCGGACCGGGGCGTACTGGCCGACCTGGCACCCGTGCCCGGTGCGGACGTCGACCAGGTGGCGGAGCGGGCCTTCGCGCTGTTCGACCCCGACGATCCGGCCGCCTCCCGGACGGCGGACGGCTGGCGTCTCGGGCCGCTGGACCAGATGCCCGCTCACGACCCCGGCAACGTCCCGGACGCAGATCGGCTGCGTTCGGCCGGCGGCCAACTGCTCGGTCTCGCCCACGGTGACCGACTCGCCGCCCTGTTGCGGGTCGAGCCGGAACCCGCACCCGGCGTCGACGGGCTGCCGGCCGCCGCCCGGCACGCCGGTCTGCGGCTGGTCGTGGCGGGCGGCGACGAGCAGCGGTACGGCTTCGCCGATGCGATGCTGCCCGGCGGGGTCCAGCTGGCCGAGTCGGTACGCGCGTTGCAGCGCGACGGCGCGATGGTGATGCTGGTTTCCGCTGACCGCAGGGCGCTCGGCGCGTCCGACTGCGGTCTCGGGTTCGCCCCGCCGGAGGACCTGCCGCCGTGGGGCGCGCACCTACTGGTCGGCGCCGACCTGCGGGTGGTGGCCCTGGTGATCGAGGCGACCGGCGTGGCTCGGCGCACGGCCCAGCAGAACATCCGGCTGGCCATGGCCGGCACCGGACTCGGGGCGCTGGGCGCGTTCACGGCACCGCCGACCGAGCTGCCCGGCCGGTCACTCGTCGCGGTGAACGGCGCGGCCGGACTGGCCTTCGCGAACGGGGTCTGGCAGGCCCGCCGGTTGCACGACCAGTCGGACACCCCGGCGCCGGTCACGACCCCCTGGCACCTGATGCCCGTCGGAACCGTGCTCGATCACCTGCACACCACGCCGGACGGTCTGGCCAGCGCGGATGCGCAGCGCCGGCATCACGGCACCGGCGCAAACGGCGATGCCGGACCGGGCAGCGGAGGGCTGCTGCGTGCCTTCGTGGACGAGTTGTCCAACCCGCTCACCCCGGTGCTGGTGGCCGGGGCGGTGCTCTCCGCGTCGTTCGGGTCGCTGGTCGACGCCGCGCTGGTGGGCAGCGTCGTCGGTGGGTCCGCCCTGATCGGCGCGGTGCACGAACGCAACACCGAACGGTCACTGGCCGAACTCCTGTCCCGTTCGGCGGTGACCGCACGGGTGCGTCGCGACGGCACCGAGCAGGTTCTCGCCGCCGAGGACCTGGTCCTCGGTGACGTCATCGCCCTTGAGCCGGGTGACTCGGTGCCCGCCGACTGTCGCGTCCTGGAGGCGGTGGGACTGGAGGCGGACGAATCGTCACTGACCGGTGAGTCGTTGCCGGTCGCCAAGTCCAACCGGCCGGTGGTGGCCGCCGCGATCGCCGACCGGCACTCCATGTTGTACGAGGGCACCACCGTCGCCGCCGGGCATGGCACTGCCGTGGTGGTGGCGACCGGGCCGGACACCGAATCCGGGCGCAGCCTCGCCCTGGTCAAGCAGGCCCCACCCGCCAGTGGGGTGGAAGCCCGGCTTGGCTCGTTGACCAGGGCGGCCATCCCGTTGGCCGCCGGTTCGGCGGTGGCGGTGGCCGGCGCGGGCCTGCTTCGGGGCGTACCCCTGGCCGAGACGGCGGCGACCGCCGCGAACCTCGCCGTGGCGTCCGTGCCGGAGGGGTTGCCGTTCCTGGTCAGTGCGGCGCAGCTGGCCGCCGCCCGGCGGCTGGCCGAGCACGGCGCCCTGGTTCGCAACCCGCGCACCATCGAGGCGCTGGGCCGGGTGGACGTGCTCTGCTTCGACAAGACCGGCACCCTCACCGAGGGCCAGTTGCTGCTCGCCGGGGTCGGCGACAGCACCGGTGACCGGTACGCGCCGGTGGACCGACTGGACGACCGACTCCAGTTGACGCTGGCTGCGGCGCTGCGGGCCACTCCCGCCGCGACGAAGCCGGAGGAGTTGGCGTTGCAGACCGACCGGGCCGTCTGGCGGGGCGCCGGCGAGGCTGGGGTGGTGGAGCAGACCGGTGCCCCCGGTTGGCAGGCCGCCGGTGGGCTGCCGTTCGAGCCGTCCCGCGGCTACCACGCGAGCGTCGGGGAGACCGACGGCAGACTGTTGTTGAGCGTCAAGGGCGCGCCGGAGACAGTGCTGCCGCGCTGTTCGGCCCGACGTACGGACGGCACTCAGGAGCCGCTGGACGATGCCGGCCGCGCGGAGTTGGAGCGGATGCTCGCCGACCGGGCCGGGGCGGGCAACCGGATCCTGGCGGTCGCCGAGTGCACAGTGAACGACCCGAAGGTGACCGACGCCAGTGTTCGCGGGCTGACCTTCGTGGGTTTCCTGGCCCTCGCGGACGGGGTTCGGGAGAGTGCCGCCCCGGCGGTACGCCGGATCCGGCAGGCCGGCGTGCACACCATCATGATCACCGGCGATCACCCCGCCACCGCCGAGGCGATCGCCGCCACCATCAGCGAGCACGACGAACAGCGGGTCGTCACCGCCGGCGAACTCGACCAACTGGACGACGACGCGCTCGCCGAGCGGTTGGCCAACACCGACGTGGTGGCCCGCTGCACCCCGGCACACAAGGTGCGGATCATCCAGGCGTTGCAGAAGTGCGGGCGAACCGTGGCGATGACCGGCGACGGCGCCAACGACGCCCCGGCGATCCGGCTGGCCGACGTCGGCATCGCCCTTGGCCAACGGGGCACCCCGGCCGCTCGCGCCGCAGCCGACCTGGTGGTCACCGACGACCGGTTGGAGACCATCATCGCGACCCTGATCGAGGGACGTGCGATGTGGTCGTCGGTGCGGCACGCCCTCAGCATCCTGGTCGGCGGCAACCTCGGCGAGATCGCGTTCAGTGTGCTCACCGCCGCAGCGACCGGCCGCTCCGCGCTCACCGGACGACAACTGCTGCTGGTCAACCTGCTCACCGACCTGGCGCCGGCTCTGGCCATCGCCGTCCGACCACCAGCGTCGGACCGCACCGACGCGCTGCTGCGGGAGGGCCCGGACACGGCGCTCGGCGAGAGCCTGACCCGGGAGATCGGCCTGCGGGCGGCAGCCACCACGCTGGGCGCGACCGCCGGCTGGACGTTGGCCCGCTACACCGGGCGCCGTCAGCGAGCCGGAACGGTCGCCCTGGTCTCCCTGGTCGGCACCCAGCTCGGCCAGACCATCCTGGCCGGCGGCACCAGCCCGGCCGTGCTGGCGTCCACGGCGGCGTCGCTGGGCGTGCTTGTCGTCGTGGTGCAGACGCCGGGGGTGAGCCAGTTCTTCGGCTGCACCCCGCTCGGCCCGGTCGGCTGGACCATCGGGGCCGGGTCGGCGCTCGGCGCCACCTTCGCCAACGGCGCGCTCACCAAGCTGATGGAACACGTGCCGCAGGCCCGACCGGACAGGAACGGCGCCAGCGGCTCCGAAGGCTGAGCACCGAACCAACCCGCATGCTCAGGGCTCGCCGGGGTACCGCAGCCGGAGGAGGTGGGCAGGATGGCGGAGCAACCACAGGTGACGTTCATCGGTACCGCGACGACGGTGCTGCGGATCGGCGGGTTCACCCTGTTGACCGACCCGAACTTTCTGCACCGGGGCCAACGGGCGTACCTGGGCAAGGGTTTGTGGTCGCGCCGACGCACGGACCCGGCGCTGCGCATCGCCCAGCTCCCGGAGCTGGACGCGGTGGTCCTCTCCCACCTGCACGGAGACCACTTCGACCGGGTGGCCCGCCGGGAACTGGACCGCGACCTGCCCATCGTCACGACTCCGGCGGCGGAACGCAGGCTGCGTCGCTGGGGCTTCCAGGCCGCCCAGGGCCTGCCGACCTGGTCGTCCCGGGAACTGCACCGCGACGGTACGACGCTGCGGCTGACCTCGATGCCCGGACAGCACGGACCGGGTGCTCTGGACCGGCTGATGCCCGATGTCATGGGCACGATGATCGACGTGGAGCGCTCCGGGCTGCGCGAGTTCCGGCTCTACGTCACCGGTGACACGCTCAACCGGCCGCTGCTCACCGCCATCCCCGAGCGCTACCCGGACATCGACGCGATGCTCATCCATCTCGGCGGCACCAAGGTCGCCGGGATCCTGCTCACCATGGACGCCCGGCAGGGCGCCGACCTGGTGGAACTGGTCCGCCCGAAGCTGACCGTGCCGATCCACTACGACGACTACCCGGTGTTCCGCTCGCCGCTGGCGCACTTCGTCGACGAGGCCCGCCGCCGCGGCTGGGTGAAGCAGGTACGCACCATCGCCCGCGGGGAGACCGCCCCGCTCACCCCGCCCTCCTGACCGCCTCCGTCGCGCTCTCCTCCTGACCGCCTCCGTCGCTCCGTCCTCCCGACCGCCGATCGGACAGAGCCCAGACACGGCGATCGCCGCCCACCCGGGGCGGCGATCGAGGAAGGGTGCGACGGTCAGCTGCGCTCGGAGATGGCCTCGATGAGGTCGCCCACCGGGCGTTCCGGCAGGGAACGGGCCACGTCGGCGACAGCCACGATGCCGACCAGCTCATGCCCGTCGATCACCGGCAGCCGGCGTACCTTGTGCTGGCCCATGGTCCGCAGGATCTCGGCCGCGTCGTCGTCCGCGCCGATGGTCACCGCCTCGCCCTGGGCCAGCTCACCGGCCGTCACGTTGGCCGGGTCGCGGCCCTCGGCCAGCACCTTCACCACGATGTCGCGGTCGGTCAGCATGCCCTTGAGCCGGTTGTCGTCGCCGCAGATCGGCAGTGAACCGACCCCCAGCTCCGCCATCTGCTTCGCGGCCGACTTCAGGTCGTCCTGCTCGCGGACACAGGTCACGTCGTTCGTCATGATCTCGCGTGCCGTAGGCATTGGTAAGACACCTCGCTTCCGGGGGGTTGTTGCCGTTTCTCCTACCCCGGTCCGGCACGGCCATGCCGCCCACCTTTGTCACCACGTGCCCGCGCCGTCACCGCGCGTCCCAGCCCTCACTGCTCTTCTGAACGGAACGGGTCCCGGGCCGGGCCCTGCTCGGTCCAGCAGAGGCCACCGCGAAACTCCACCCCCGGGATTCCTTCGACAAGGTGGCTGATGTCCACCAGGTCCGACACGGAGGCGGCGAGGTCCGATCGAAGCTCCTCGACCGCCGCCTCCAGGTCGTCCTCCTCTGTGGACCAGTCGATGTCGGCCGCACGTAGCTCGGCGACCGCCTGACGGGTGACCGCCGCCGGGTCGGTGACGATCACCTCGACCCGGCAGTAGATGTGCATGGTGAGGGGTGCCGACTGTTGATCCATGCACGGATCATGACAAGGGCGGCTCACACGTGGCAGGTCCCTTCGACCAGACCTCGTCGGGAGTCACCCCCGAATCGCGGCCTCACGGATCATGGCGTCCGTCTCGGGGTCGGGCATGAGCTCCCGGACGTCCTGGGCGCAGCGGCAGGCGGCGGCCATCTTCGCAGCCCACGCCAGCGCCTCCTCGCGCGTGGCCACGTCGACGACCGAGAACCCTCCGATGACCTCCCTGGTCTCCGGGTAGGGGCCATCGGTGACCGTCCCGTTGGTGGCCACGACGCTCGCCCGCTGCCTTTCGAGTCCGCCGCCGTACACCCACACGCCGGCGTTCACGGCCTCCTGGACCACCGTGTGCGAGGCCTTGCCCACGTCGGGCATCTCTTCGGCGGGGATGTGGTCCATCGCGCCGTCATTGAACGAGATCAGGTACTGCGTCATCCTCATGACCCCCTTGTCGCGGCGGCCTCCTCCGGCCACCTCTCGCCTGCTCTACGAACGACTCGCCTCGGATTCGACACTGTGCCAGAAGAATCTCGCGGGATCTGTCCGCTCCGCTCTCGCCGCTCGTCCGGCTTTCGCGTGAGCTGGGAGGTCTCAAATTGGACCCCTGGTGATGGTCACCACGCTTCCCCAACTCTCCCCTGACGGAAGGGTAGGTTCTGTGAGGGTCATCGAGGTGTGGCGGCAGCCCTCTCACCTCGTGGGCAGAGTGCCCTGAGCTCTGGAGCCACGCCCGACCGTTCTTGAACCGTCCGCCCCCACGAGGGACGGCTGCTGCTGTGCGCTTTCCCCGGGTGCGCCTGACTGGAAATGGCCGTATGTCCTCTGTGCTGTCCGCGACGCTCCGACCGCGTCTGTCCCGCCCGTCCTGGCTGTCGCCGAAGGTGTTCCGCACCGAGGTTCTCGCCGGCCTGGTGGTCGCGCTCGCGTTGATTCCCGAGGCGATTTCCTTCTCCATCCTGGCCGGCGTCGATCCCCGCGTCGGCCTGTTCGCCTCGTTCACCATGGCCGTGGTGATCGCATTCTGCGGCGGTCGACCGGCGATGATCTCCGCCGCGACCGGAGCGATCGCCCTGGTCGTCGCGCCCCTGGTGAAGGCACACGGCCTGGACTACCTCATCGCGGCAGTGATCCTCGGCGGCGCGATCCAGGTCCTGCTCGCGGTGCTCGGCGTGGCGAAGCTGATGCGGTTCATTCCCCGCAGTGTCATGGTCGGCTTCGTCAACGCCCTCGCCATCCTGATCTTCGCAGCGCAGATTCCTCATCTGATCGGCGTGCCGTGGCTGGTCTACCCGTTGGTGGCCGCCGCCCTGGCGATCATGGTCGGAATGCCCCGGCTCACCCGGGCGATCCCCGCGCCGCTGGTCGCGATCGTCGTGCTGACCGTCGTCACGGTGGTCGCCAGCGTGGCTGTACCAACCGTCGGCGACGAGGGCGCGCTGCCGGACAGCCTGCCCACCCTCGGTCTGCCGCAGATTCCCTGGACCCTCGACACTCTCGCCGTGCTCGCCCCCTACGCCCTCGGCGTGGCGTTGGTCGGGCTGATGGAGTCGCTGATGACCGCCAAGCTCGTCGACGACATCACCGACACCCACTCCAACAAGACCCGCGAGTCCTGGGGGCAAGGCGTCGCCAACATCGTCACCGGCTTCTTCGGTGGCATGGGCGGCTGCGCGATGATCGGTCAGACGATGATCAACGTAAAGGCGTCGGGCGCTCGCACCCGACTGTCGACCTTCCTGTCCGGCGTGTTCCTGCTCATCCTGGTCGTCGCGCTCGGTGACGTGGTCGCAGTCATCCCGATGGCCGCCCTGGTCGCCGTGATGATCATCGTGGCCGTGTCGACATTCGACTGGCACTCCGTGGCGCCGAAGACGCTCAAGCGGATGCCGTACGGGGAAACGATCGTCATGCTCGCCACCGTCGCCACCACCCTGGCCACCCACAACCTGGCCATCGGTGTAGTCGTCGGCGTGCTCACCGCCATGGTGATCTTCGCTCGCCGGGTCGCCCGCCTGGTCGAGGTCACCAGCGTGCTTGACCCGGACGGCACCACCCGGATCTACTCCGTGCATGGTGAGCTGTTCTTCGCCTCCAGCAACGATCTCGTCGGTCAGTTCGACTACGCGAACGACCCCGAGAACGTGGTGATCGACATGACCCACGCGCACGTGTGGGACGCCTCGTCAGTCGCCGCCCTGGACGCCATCACCACCAAGTACGCCACCCGGGGAAAGAACGTCGAGATCATCGAGCTGAACAAGCCCAGCGCCCGCATCCACGACACCCTCGCCGGCCAGCTCGGCGTCGGCCACTAATGACCGCCGCCGCCAGCCGCGGTGCTGGATCGGGACACGATTCCGGCCCGACCCCAGAACGCTTGATGCAGATCGGAGAGGCCGCCGAGCGGGTCGGGCTGAGTATCCGCACCATCCGCCACTACGAGGAAGCCGGCCTGATCGTCCCCTCCGCCCGCAGCGAGGGCGGCTTCCGCCTCTACACCGAGCCCGACCTCGACCGCCTCGCCGTCGTCAAGCGGATGAAGCCCCTCGGGTTCACCCTCGACGAGATGCGGGACCTCCTCGCCGTCTTCGACGCACTCGACACCGCCACCGGGGCCGAACGGGCCGAGCTGCTGGACCGGCTCGGCATGTTCCACAACGCCGCCACCACGCGGGTGACCGCACTTCATGACCAACTCGCCATGGCCGAGGAATTCGCCGGCACGCTACGCGACAAGCTCGACCATCACACCGACCCAACCACCTGAGTAACCTCTGGCGACCTCGGCTTGTGGCCTGTCAAGGCATCGATAGGGTGCCCACGTGGACCAGTCAAGACCGGTGGTGTTTCTCCTCGTGGGGCTACCGGGCTCAGGGAAATCGACCTACGCCCGGGCGCTGGAACTCACCGGGGTGGTTCGACTGTCGGTCGATGACGTTCTGCAGGCACGACACGGTCGACTTGGGAAGGACTACCCAGCCGAACGCCACGTCTCCCTGCTGGGTCCTGTCGTCGAAGAGGTGCGGCGGCAGCTCATCGAACTGATCCGGAGCGGCCGCTCGGTCGTTCTCGATCACGGCCTCGGGCAACGCCGCGAGCGCGACGACTACAAGCAGCTTGTCGAATCGCTCGGTGCTGACTGGCGTCTGCTGCACTTCCGCGTCGATCAGGCCGAACTGAGGCGGCGCCTCGCCATCCGAAATGAGGATGCCGCGTCCGGCATCATCACGCCTGAAACGCTGGATTGGATCGCAGCCGTCTCAGAGGAGCCACGTGGCGAGGGAGAAGAGATCGTCGCCGCGACCTAGCCGATCGAGCGGGTCACCGTCGTCGGGCTGCCTCTGCGATCGAGCGTGCAGGGCCAGGAGAGGAAGGAGTAACCACTCGCTGCACTCGGGATCGAGATCGATCTCGGATGTGCTGGTGGAGCCTCGCCTCCTTTGGTTTGGCATGCACGGTGCTGAGGTATCTCGATGTATCACCGCGCCGCAGGGAAGGGGTGGAATCCTCATGCCGAGGATCACCGTTCGTCGCGCCCTGGACGCTAGTGGCCTTCTACGCCGCATCAAGATCGAGATTGATGGGCACGTCGTGGCACGCCTGAAGCGTGGAGCCGTCCAGAGCGTCGACGTAGCGCCAGGCCAGCATGTGGTACGGGCTCATCTGGATTGGCAGAGCAGCGCGCCGGTCGAGGTGCACCTCGGCGAAACGAAGACGATTGCTTTGGAAGCGGCCATAGCGGAACGTTCGATGACGTTCACGGCGACGTTCCTACGGCCCGAGAGCGGGCTCGATCTACAGGTTGTATGACCGGCGCATTACGAGATCAAGATGGGCGACCGGGCGAGCTGCGACCGAGGGATTATGAGATCAAGGTGGGGCGGCCCGGCGAGCTGCCCAGATGCCTTCTAGCAGCGAAGATGCCTCTCGGCATCTCTCACCACGCCCCTGCTGTCCGCCGGCCTCCTGCGGACCATGTGCGGACTGCTCGCCCTTCCCTATGGCACGCCAGCAATGGCCTTGATAGCCATCTCCTCCGCCCGGTGCAACCGACGGATCTCTGCCCAGTCCTCCACGCTCAGCACCTCCCGATGCTTCCGGAGGGGTCAAGATTCAACCGGAACCACGGGGTCAGTTTTCACGCGGCGTCGACAGTCTCTGGCACAGTACGCGGTTGTGATCGACTGGCTGAGGATTCGTGCTGCTTTGGGCTGGACACTGTTGGGATACGCGGTGGCGGGTCTGGCCACTGCGCCCTTGGCGGCGGCGCCGATGCCCTCACATGCGGTGCCCTGCGAGAAGATCACCGAAGATCTGGCTTGGGCGGTATGGGTTTTCCGTGATGCTGTGTGGCTCTCCCTCGCCTTCTCGCTGCCCGTGGCCGCTCTGATGACGGCCGCGCTCGTTTGGCGACCCGGGATGTCCGCCAAGGGCGGGGCAGGCGTTGGCCTCGCCGTCGGCCTCATTCTGGCCGCAGTCAGCGTTGGCTATTCCATAGCGGCCGCTACATGCGGGTACGACATGCAACAGGTCAGCCCGTAACAACGCACACAGAGCTGACTCTGACCAACCTGCGATGCGCTGAAGGCGGATCTCCGAGGAGGGTCGGGTTCGGGGCGGAGCCCCGAGGTCTTCAAAGGACTTGAGACCGTCAGCGTGTCCGGCCGGCCCGGCCAATGCCGGCCGGAGGTCGCCAGCAAGCCGGGGCCGGGCCGGCGCGGCCCGCGCGGAAGATGACGACGGTTGCAGACGGACTACTCGGGTCGCTGATGTCGCAGGTTCCTCGGTGAGCGTCGGCCACTTGGTCGATGGCCTGCCCGAGAACGGTGGTGAGGTCCTGGCCGTCGTCGGCCGACAGCTGAGCGAGCAGTGCCCCGCCAAGTCGGCGGGTGTACCAAGCGACACCATGAGTGCAGGTCGACTTGTTTTCGGACAGGCCAGCGCCGTCGAGCAGAACAACGGCGTTCGGTACGGGGCCGGTGAAGTCTTCGTTGGGCTGGTCGGACTTGGCAGGGCTAGTTGCCATGGAGACCTGCATCAGGCTTGCTCCACTGGTAGAGCGGGGTTAGCAGCTCGACCTGAACGGCGCCGAGTAAGGCGGGCGATGAATGCCGGGAAACACGATGAGTGACCCTTGTCCGTCTGGCGGGGCACGGCCGGGCTGGACTGGCTGCACCTGCACGACCTGCGGCACGCCTTCGCCACGTTCATGCTCGACCAGGGCGAGGAGCTGCGGACGGTAATGGAGCCGCTTGGGCACTCCACGATCCGGATGACGGCCGATACCTCGGCCATCGCCGCAGCGGCCATCGTGGCGTCTCAGATGCCCGGCGGAGACCCGATAACCTCGCCGTACGCGCCGGACTTCCTGCTTGCTGGTGAGTCTCCCTTGACTTGGACGACGACCTGCCACAGCTGGCGGTTGAAGCACTTGACCGGGTCCTCGGCGACGACTCGGAGTGGCGGAGCCTATGGGGCGAGGCGGGAGCGAGTGAGTTCCCGCAGATCAACAAGCTCCGCGCAGTGCTGTCCGGTCCGCCCGAACTGCCAGGCCAGATCGCGATGCTTTAGGGACCGCGCGTTCCTGGGGCGGTGGTCTACCCGTCATTCCAAGTCATCGACTCAATCTATGCTGGGGTCCTCTTCGTCGGGCGACGTTGTGATCACCTGGTCCCACGCGTTGACAATGGCTGCGGCCTGCCGCTCGCTACAGGCCAAGCCGCTGAGCAGGACGTTGTTCTGATAGTCGAGGACCTCGAAGCGCCATCGATCGAGTCCCGGCCGGCGTTCCACTGTTGCCCAGAAGTGGCCGGAAAGATCGCTGGGGAACACCACGTCTGGCACGTACCGCTCCTCTGCCTCAAAGCCCATCTCCGCCGTGAGTCCGCACATCGTGGAACGCTCCGCCCGGACTCACAGTGGAGGTGGGGAGCCCCTCGGGCCGGTACCAGCTCTGGCGCTCCATCCACGCCTGGTGAGCGGCCTTGATCGCCGAAGCTCCTCCGCTGCTTTCGCGCTCCGTCAGGAAGCGATCCAACAGTCTGAACAGGGCGTCGCTTGCGGCACGGTTCTGAACGTGATCGAGCGGCAGGAGCGGTGAGTACTCCTCGGGAGTAGCGAGCCGTCTGGCGAGTGCCTGCCACATCAGGTTGTTACCGGCGTCGAACTGGATGACCAGCCACTCGCGCCACCCGTCTAACAGTGGAGCGTCAGCCATCCAGTAGCCCTGCAGGAACGCTGTGAACTGCCCAAACGAGCCGTCTAGCCCGAACATGCCCGGCCGCCGGTGGAGCTTGTCGAACAGCTCCCGATAGTTCATCGCCCCTCGTCCCGTGCCCTATTTCGACGCCGCGTGAAAACTTTCAGTCGGCGTTGACACACACCGCTTTCCGCTGGCGGTTGACCGCTTGCGGACTCGTTGCGGACTGAGCCCAAATGCCGTTGACCGTCAGCGAGCCTCAGCCTAACGTCCACTCGATGACGTATCAGTTCCATCACATCACGCTGCGCGTCAGCGACTTGGGACAGTCTCGCCGCTTCTACGAGGGAATCCTCGGGTTGCGGGTCGATCAGGATTTCCCGGCCGAGAAGCTGCGGTTCAGGCTGGGAGGCACCTCAACCAGCCTGGTGCTTCACCCAGCCTTGCCCGGCACGCCTTCGGGCGACCGCTTCACCGAGGCGCGCATAGGCCTGGACCACATCGCCATCGGCGTGCCCGTGGGTGAAGTCGCACGCGTCGCCGAGATGCTCACCGCAAATCAGGTTCCGAACAGTGGGGTGAAGGCGGACTCGAAGGGCCCGGCGATGGTCGTCTTCCGCGATCCGGACAACATTCAGTGGGAGCTGTTCGAGGAGCTGTAGTTCGTTGCGACCACGTCTGCATCGTGGGCTGAGCGGATGTCCCCGTCCAGGGAGGCTGGTAGCCCCTTGTGGTGCCCGGCGAGGTGATTCGCGGCGGCATCTCTGAGGAGGGCCGGGGTTCGGGGCAGCGCTGGATGAGTTCCTCGCCGGCGGATGAGGAGTTCGCGGCATGACGGGCCGGCGTCGGCGTTCTCACGGTGAGGGCTCGGTGTACAGCGTCCGGGCGTGTGGGCTGCGGTGGTCGACGTCGGTTGGATCGACGGGAAGCGGAAGCGGAAGTACGTCTACGCCAAGAGCGAGGCTGAGGCGGTCCGCAAGCGGGACGAGCTGCGGCGCCAACTTCAGCTCGGCGTCGACCTCTCCGCGCAGCCTCGGAACCTGGAAGCCTGGTTGACCGAGTGGCTGCGGGACGTGAAGGCGCACGACGGACCGGCCGTCAACGCTGGTGCGCCACCGCCTGGCCGTGAGCAAGCACCTCGTGTCGGGCCTGGGCCGGGTGAAGCTCGATCGGCTGACGCCTCGCGATGTGCACGCGGTGCTGCGCGTCGCCCTAGCCGACGCTGAGCGGATGGATTTGGTCCCGCGCAACGTCGCCAAGGCAGCCAAGGCAGCCAAGCCTCCGGCCCTCGGCAGAGCCGAGCGGCGCGCTATGGCCCCCGAGGAAGCCAAAACGCTGCTGTCGGTGTTGACCGAGGACCGGTTGGAGTCGGTGTTCGTCCTGGCGCTGGCGACCGCGCTGCGGCGGACTGAACTGCTGGGCCTGCGGTGGTCGGATGTCGACCTGCCGGGAAGGGCGCCGTTCGTTCGGCAGACGCTCCAGCGGACGGAGTACGGGTTGGTGTTCGTGCCACCGAAGACGCACCGGTCGGCCCGTCCGCTGCCGCTGTCGGCTCTGGCCGTCCGGGCATTGGAGGCACAGCGTGTGCGCTAGGCCAAGGAACGGCTCGTCGCCGGGGAGGTGTGGTCAGATCATGGAGCTGCTCGGGCATTCCGCGATCCGGATGACGGCCGACACCTACGGCCACGTTCTGCCGGCGGGGGCGCGTAAGGCTGCCTCAGCCATTGACCGGATTCTCGGCCAGGAGGAGACGCGTGACCGGCTTGGCTGTCCTCGGCACCGAGATCAACCGAGGAAAGTGCTGGTGGAGCCCAGGGGACTCGAACCCCTAACCCCTGCCTTGCAAAGGCAGTGCTCTGCCAGTTGAGCTAGGGCCCCGTGAGTGGCCGTGGCGTCGATCGCTCGTCGCCGGGCCGGACGTCAGCGCAGGTCGGGTGCGGTGGTCGCCTCGTGCCACAGGGCACGCTCGTCGTTGGCGGCCTTGACCTTGTTGAAGACGACGGCAGCCACGCCGACGACGCCGGCCAGGATCAGCAGCTTCTTGAACATGGGGCGACCCCTCGCGCTCGACTAGCGTCGGACGACAATGCGGTGGGGCTAGATGGAATCGAACCATCGACCTCAGAGTTATCAGCTCTGCGCTCTAACCGACTGAGCTATAGCCCCGCGTTGCGACGAGCAAGATTAACCCATCCACTCTGCCGGCCCCAAATCGGGGTCCGACCCTGCGAGCCGGGCCGTCGTCGCCTGCAAAACCTACCCGAGTACGGGACGCCGGAGCGACCGCATTCCGCGGTGCCCCGGCGTCCCGGTCACTCAGTCGCGCTCGGCGAGGGTCAGCTCGATCCCGCCGACCAGGTCGGCGCAGACGTTGTAGACGAACGCTCCCAGCGTGGCCAGCGCGGTGAACAGCACCACGTTGACCAGGCCGATGAGCGCCGAGCTGAGGATCACGCCCTTGGCGGTGATCTGGAACCCGCTGGTGCTCTCTCCACCACCGGCGTTGACCAGGTCACTCAGGCTGTCGTTGACGCTCTGGAACACACCCATCGCGTCCAACGCCAGGTACAGCACCGAGGTGGCGACCACCACGACGATGAAGAGCACCACCGAGACGGCGAACGCGAACTTCATCACCGACCACGGGTCGATCCGCTTCAGGTTCAGCCGGGCCCGGCGCGGTCCGCGGGAAGCGGCCGAGCTGACCGAGGTACGCGCCGCGCGTACCGCATCGCCAACGCGGGCTGCCCCGACGGCGGACGCGTTGCCGATGCCGGGCGGCAGGCCACCGCCGCTGGCCGGGCGGCCGGCAGCGGCCGTACGCGACGCGTCCGACTGCGGCTGGGTCATGCCCGGTGTGATCCGCGGCTGGGTGCCGGTGGACCCGGCAGACGCCGCCTGGCCTGGCCGGACGTTGATCGGCTGGGTTGTCGCCGGACGGGCCGAGGGTGGCGCCGCCGCACCCGAAGGTGTGGCGGCTGCCGACGTCGGTGCCTCGGCACCGGACGTCTTCTCGGTCTTGTCGGCGGCCCCAGCGTCCTCACCGGCCGGCTCCGGCGGGGGTGTCATGCCCGGAGCCCTCGTGAATTTCGGGGCAGGCGCATCGGCGGGGACCGTAGCCCGGCCCACGGCCGCGCGGCCGGTCGCTGGTGTGCCGCCCTTGGCGGCCTCCTCGTCGACCGGGTTGGCCGAGGTCCCCGTGTTCCCCGACTTCGCCTGTGTCTCCGTCATTCAACTAGTCCTGTTCGTCAGGCTCGTCGGCATTGCGAGCAATCGCCACGATAGTCACGCCGTCCGGGAGGTCCATCAGCTTGACCCCCATTGTGTTCCGGTCACGCGTACGGCGTACAGGCTTCACCGGAGTCCGAATGACACCACCATTGCTGGTGATCGCGAACAGCTCGTCGTCCGGATCGATCACCACCGCGCCGACCAGGCCACCGCGCCGCT